>DASPYH010000080.1:0-7523 GCA_035636875.1 Mycobacteriales bacterium
CAGCACGGCATCAAGTACGACCAGGACCTCCGCTTCGGCGCCGGCGACGTGAAGAGCGCGTTCTTCCTGGTCGACCTGCTCGAAGGCGCCGGCGGAACCGGCCCGGTCTACACCGGACCCCGGCACTTCGACTTCAAGCCACCCCGGACCGAGGACATCGCCGGGGTGTGGGCGTCGGCCGCGGGCTGCATGCGGACCTACCTGGTGCTCAAGGAGCGGGCCGCGTCCTTCCGCGCGGATCCCGAGGTGGCCGAGGCCCTCGCCACGTCGCGGGTGCCGGAACTGGCCACACCGACGCTGTCGTCGGGAGAGGGGTGGGCACAACTGCTCGGGGCCGACGACGGCTTCGATGCCGAGGCCGCGGCAGCGCGCGGCATGCACTACGAGCGACTTGATCAGCTGGCCATGGACCACTTGCTGCACGCCCGCTGATCCCCGCAGGAATCCACGTCAGGACAGGCGCGGCGGCGCGCGCCCACCACGGGGGAGAGAGAAGGGGTTTCCCGTGAGTACTGCGCGATCGCCCTGGCGCCGGCGCACGCACGCCGCCGCGAGCCGGTGGGGCGGGGACGGTGCCGCCGACCCGTCCCCGCTCCACCTTGCACCACCGCACCCTTCCCGCCCGCATCGAAGCCGGCGCTGGCGCCGGACGCTCGCCCTCCTGGTGGGCGCACTCGTCGGGATCGGCATGCTCCCGGCCGTGGCCACGCCGGCGGCCGCGGCGCCCGGCGACCCGTACAAGGTGCTCGTCTTCTCCAAGACGACGGGCTTCCGGCACGACTCGATCCCGGCCGGCATCGCCGCGATCCAGCAGCTCGGCCAGAACAACGGCTTCAGCGTCGACGCGACCGAGGACGCCACCGCGTTCACCGACGCGAACCTCGCCCAGTACGCCGCGGTGGTGTTCCTGTCCACCACCGGGGACCCGCTGGACCAGCAGTCCGAAAAGGACGCGTTCCAGCACTACATCGAGCACGGCGGTGGCTTCGCCGGCGTCCATGCCGCCGCTGACAGCGGCTACACCTGGTCCTGGTACGGCGGGCTGGTGGGAGCTTACTTCAAGTCGCACCCGGCGATCCAGCAGGCCACCGTGAAGGTCGAGGACCCGGCGCATCCGTCCACGAAGGATCTGCCGAGCCTGTGGACCCGAACCGACGAGTGGTACGACTACCAGACCGACCCGCGGGGAACGGTCCACGTCCTCACGTCGATGGACGAGAAGACCTACAGCGGCGGCACGATGGGCTTCGACCATCCCAACACGTGGTGCCAGGACTACGACGGCGGCCGCTCCTGGTACACCGGGCTCGGCCACACCACCGAGAGCTTCAGCGAGCCGAACTACCTCAAGCTCCTCCTCGGCGGCATCCAGACCGCGGCCGGCGTCGTGAAGGCCGACTGCGGCGCCTCGCAGCCGAAGAGCTTCGAGAAGGTCACCCTGGACGACAACACGTCCAACCCGATGATGCTCGACGTCGCCGCCGACGGCCGGGTCTTCTACATCGACCGGCTCGGCGACGTCAAGGTGATCAAGCCGGCCGGCGGCACCGTCCTGTCCGGACACCTGGACGTCTTCACCGCCAACGAGAGCGGCCTGCTCGGGATCGCGCTCGACCCCGCCTTCGCCACGAACAACTGGGTGTACCTCTACTACTCGCCCACCGGCGTCGACGTCGACCGGCTCAGCCGCTTCACGGTCACCGGCGACACGATCGACATGGCCAGCGAGAAGCAGCTGCTGAACATCCCGGTGCAGCGGGCCGAGTGCTGCCACCACGGCGGCGGCATGGTCTTCGACAAGAGGACCGGCGACCTGTGGCTCGCCAACGGCGACAACACCAACCCGTTCGCCTCCGACGGCTACGCCCCGCTCGACCAGCGGCCCGGCCGCTCCGCCTGGGACTCGGAGAAGTCCTCGGCGAACACGAACGACCTGCGCGGCAAGCTGCTGCGGATCCACCCGGAGGCGGACGGCAGCTACACGGTGCCGGCCGGCAACCTGTTCGCCCCCGGCACCGCCCAGACGAAGCCCGAGATCTACGCCATGGGCTTCCGCAACCCGTTCCGCATCGGCATCGACCCGAAGACCGGCTACCCGCTGCTGGCCGACTTCGGGCCGGACGCGCAGCAGCCGAGCCCGACCCGGGGCCCGGAGAACACCGTCGAGTGGAACCTGATCACCAAGCCGGGCAACTACGGCTGGCCCTACTGCATCGGCAACAACGCGGCCTACAACCACTACGATTTCGCCACCGGCGTGTCGGGCCCGGTGTACGACTGCAACGGCCCGGTGAACGACTCGCCGAACAACACCGGCCTGGCGAACCTGCCACCGGCAATCCCTGCCACCGTCTGGTACCACTACGCCGCGGGCACCGACTTCCCGGAGCTCGGCGGGGGCGGTGCGCCGATGGGCGGGCCGGCCTACCGGTACGACCCGGCGCTGCAGTCCGAGCGCAAGTGGCCGGCGTACTGGGACGGCAAGGCGATCTTCGGCGAGTGGAACCAGTCCAAGATGTACTCGTTCCAGATCAACGAGGACGGCAGCAAGCTCGTCGACATCAACCAGATCCTGTCCACGTTCGACTTCAAGAAGCCGATGGACATGAAGTTCGGTCCGGACGGGGCGCTCTACCTGGTCGAGTGGGGTTCCGGGTTCGGCGGTGACAACGCCGACTCCGGCATCTACCGGATCGACTACATCAGCGGCAACCGGCTGCCGATCGCCAGGGCGAAGGGCACCCCGACCTCCGGGCCGACGCCGCTGACGGTGCAGTTCTCCAGCGACGGCTCGCTCGACCCGGACGGGACGCCGATCACGTACGCGTGGGACTTCGGCGACGGAGGCACCTCCACCGAGGCGAACCCGTCGCACACGTACACGGCCAACGGCAACTTCACCGCGACCCTCACGGTGACCGACGCGACCGGCAAGAGCGCCACCGCGTCGGTGCCGATCACGGCGGGCAACACCGCGCCGACCGTGACCGTCGACCTGCCGCCGAACGGAGGGTTCTTCGAGTTCGGCGACCAGGTGAAGTACTCGGTGACGGTGACCGACCCCGAGGACGGCGCGATCGACTGCAGCAAGGTGCAGGTGCAGGCGATCCTCGGGCACGACACCCATGGCCACCCGCTCGACCAGTACACCGGCTGCTCGGGCACCGTGCAGACCACGCTGTCCAGCGGGCACGGCGAGGGCGACAACGTCTTCTACGTGCTGGAGGCCAGCTACACCGATAAGGGTGGCGCCGGCGGGGCGAGCCCGCTGACGGGCCGGGCGGACGCGATCCTGCAACCCAAGCGGAAGCAGGCCGAGTTCTACTCGACGACCGGCCGGACCGCCGACGGCGCCGGCACCGGCAGCCCCGGCGTCCAGGTCGAGACCGCGGCCGACACCCAGGGCGGCGGCTCGGACATCGGGTTCATCGAGGACGGCGACTACTGGTCGTTCGACCCGACGAACCTGACCGGCATCGATGCGATCCGCTTCCGGTCCGCCTCGGCGTCCACCGGCGGCACGATCGAGGTGCACACCGGGTCTGCCACCGGCACGCTGCTCGGCAGCGTCGCGGTGCCGAACACGGGCGGGTGGCAGACCTACAACGACTACACGCTGACCCTGTCCAACCCGCCGACCACGAGCGGTCCGCTGTTCTTCGTCGTCCGCCGGCCCGCCGGCAGCACGAACACCGGTGGCCTGCTCAACGTCAACTGGGTCGACTTCGTCGGCAAGGGGGTCACCGAGAACCAGCGTCCACAGGTGACGGTCGCGGCGAACCCGACGACCGGCACGGCACCGTTGAAGGTCGACTTCACCAGCACCGCGACCGACCCCGAGGGCGACACTCCGCTGACGTACCAGTGGAACTTCGGGGTCGCCGGGGCACCGCAGCCGACGACGCCGACCGCGTCGTACACCTACACGGCCGCGGGCACCTACACCGCCTCGGTGACGGTGACGGACACCAAGGGCGCCAAGACCACCGAGCCGGTCACGGTGAAGGTGGACGCGCCGAACACCGCCTGCCTGGGCAACCTGTCCGACGACTTCACCGGCACCTCGCTGGATCGCAGCCGGTGGACGACGGTGATCCGGGAGAACCAGGACCTGTCGGTGGCCAACGGGTCGCTGCACATCCCGACCTCCAACACCGACATCTACGGGTCCAGCCCCGGTACGACGCCCAACATCGTGCTGCAGGCGGCGCCGAACGGGCCGTGGCAGGCGACCACCAAGGTGACGCTGGTGGCTCGCGACGCCTACCAGCAGGCCGGCCTCGTGCTCTACGGCGACGACGACAACTACGCCAAGATGGTGTTCGAGGCGCGCGGCACGACCGCGGACGCCCGGATCTTCCAGTTCATCCGGGAGGAGAACGGCGTCCCGAACGAGGTGGCGGCGAGCAACACGCCCAACCTGGGTGCCGCCTACCCCGACACCGTCTACGTGCGGCTGACCAGTGACGGCACCAACATCACCGCGTCGTACAGCGCGGACGGTGCCAGCTGGACGCAGATGCCGCAGACCAAGCCGCTCGCCGGGATCACCAACCCGAAGATCGGCCTGCTCTCCCTGTCGGGCACCGGCACCCGCCCGGTGATCGACGCGGCGTTCGACTGGTTCCAGCTCTCGCCCGACCCGACGGCCAAGGCGGACACTCCGAGCGACGAGTTCGACGGCACCACGCTGAACAAGTGCCGGTGGGACTCGATCGTGCGCGAGGACCCGACCGCGTACCGGGTGAGCAACGGGAACCTGGAGCTGGACACCACGACGGGCGACATCTACTCGTCCCCGAACGGTGCCCCGAAGAACTTCATCCTGCAGAAGGCACCGGCCGGTGACTGGACGCTGGAGACGAAGGTCGACGGGAGCGCGCTCAACGAGCGCTACCAGCAGGGCGGCCTGATCGCCTACGGCGACGACGCGAACTACGTGAAGTTCGACCTGGTCCTCGACAACGCGGCCGGCTCGACCCTCGCGCGGCGTCTCGAACTGCGCAGCGAGAAGGGTGATGTCGTCCAGAACCCCCAACCGAGCGCCAGCAACCTGACCACCGGTGTCTGGTGGCTGCGGCTGAAGAAGGAGGGGACCACCTACACCGGGTCGTACTCGGCGGACGGCACCACCTGGACCGACATGGCCCAGACGGTGGCGAACGACGCGCTCGGGAGCGGTACCGCGGTCGGTCTGTACACGCTCGGCACCACCCAGACCGCATCCAAGACCGCCAAGTTCGACTACTTCCACCTCAGCACCCCGGCGGTGGACAAGACGGCTCCGGTGACTACCGCGACCCTGGCGCCGGCGGAGCCGAACGGAGCGAACGGCTGGTACACCTCCCCGGTCACGGTCACCCTTGCCGCGACCGACGAGGCGGGCGGCAGTGGGGTCGACCGCACGGAGTACCAGCTGGACGGCGGCGCGTGGACGCCGTACACGGGGCCGGTGACGGTCTCCGGTGACGGCAGCCACACGCTCGCCTACCGGTCCGCCGACAAGGCTGGCAACGTCGAGACGGCGAAGACCGTGACGTCCAAGCTGGACACCACGGCGCCGGTCACCACCGCCGCGTTCGCCCCGCCGAACGACGCCGGCTGGCACAACGGGTCGGTGCCGGTGGCGCTCGCGTCGAGCGACGCCACCAGCGGCGTGGACCGGATCGAGTGGTCGCAGGACGGCGGCGCGACGTGGACGGCGTACACCGGCCCGGTCGACGTCTCCGGTGACGGCACCCACGAGGTGCTCTACCGGGCGAGCGACAAGGCCGGCAACACCGAGACGCTCAAGTCGGCGGTCATCAAGATCGACGGCACCAAGCCGACGGCGCTGGTGTCCGGCGTTGCCGAGGGCCAGCTGTACGGCGACAGCCAGGAGTCGCGGATCACCTTCTCCGCCACGGACGCCACGTCCGGGGTGAAGACGGTGGCCGGGACGCTGAACGGCGCGCCGATCCTGTCCGGAACGCTGCAGGCGATGTACGAGCTGCCCCTCGGCCAGCAGGCGCTGACCGTGAAGGCGTCCGACAACGCCGGCAACGTCACCGAGCAGACCGTGCGGTTCTACGTCACGACGTCGACCCGCGACATGGCCAACCTGATCGACCGGTTCAAGGCCACCGGTCGGCTCTCCACGGCTGCGGCCAGCCTGCTGCAGGCCCAGCTGAGCAAGGTCCGCAAGGAGGAGGCGCGCAGCAACGACGCGAAGGCGGTCACCGAGATGAAGAAGTTCCGCTCGATGGCCTCCGACCCGGCGCTGGTGCCGGACGCGGAGGTGCGGGGAGTGCTGGTCCGGGACGCCGACGCGATGATCGTCCGCTTCGGCGGGACGGCCAGCGCGGCCGGGGTGGCGGCGAACGGCGGGAAGTCGCTCGCCGGCACCGGCCGGATCGACGGTGACCCGACCAGGATCCCGAAGGGAGGACACCTCTAGCACGGCGCCGGGGGGACCGTCCCGAGTGGATGGTCCCCCCGGCACCGCTCGCGGGACAGGAGGAGTTCGATGGGGAACACGCCACGGCTGCGCGAGCCGGTCCGGGCCGTCCGGGCACCGTCGGCCGCCCTCGCGCACGGCAGGCCCATCGCCCCGCAGACCGGGTCGCCGGCCGCGTCCGCATCTCCGGCGGGACCGTCCGCTGTGGACAACGGACCGGAGGTGGCCGCGATCGTTGCGGTGGGCGTGCTGGCGCTCCCGCTGGTCGGCCTGCTCGCACTGCTGCGCCGTCGGCGGCGTGGCGCGCAGGTCCCCGCGGTGCGGCCGCGGGCGACGGCGGGTGACGGACGATGAGGAGTGCCCTGCGTATCGGGCTGGTGCTGTGTGTGGCCGTGGCGGCCGGCGTGATCGGCGCGGCGGCGACCGCAGCTGCGCCGTCCCCCGGCGGCGACATCATCCTGCAGCTCACGACGAGCGGGCCGGACACCGTGACCGTCGTCGTCAGGCATGCCCGCGGCGGCGACCTCGCGACCGACGTCCGGCCGCGGCTGACGCTGACCGCGACCGGCCCGGGTGGACGGCGGGTCGGTCCGCGGGCGATCCCCTCGCCGGCACCGGGCCGCGGCTACGTCGACGTGCCCAAGGCCCTCCCCGCGGGCCGCTGGACCGTCGTCGTGACCGCCGCCGCGCCGCACGCCGCCTCCGTACGGCAGACCGTCCAGATCGGACCCCCTCCCGGGCAGGCGCAGCCCTCCCGGCCGTCCCAGGTCACGCTGCCGCCGTCCGTCGCCGGGAAGGTCGCACAGGATCACGGCCAGCCGGCCGCCTCGACCGCCGCCAGTGGACGCGGCGGGGGCGCCTGGGCGTGGTGGGCCGGCGTGCCGGCCGGTGCGCTGCTGCTCGGCATGGCGACCTGGTTAGGGTTGGCGCGGCGCCGCGGGCGGGGAACCGGGGAGGCGTCGTGAGCCGGGTCGGTGTCTGGCTGGTCGGCGCGCGCGGCTCGGTGGCTACGACGGTGGCCTGCGGAGCGGCCGCCCTGCGCGCCGGTCTCGTCGAGCCGGTCGGGTGCGTGACGGAGCTGCCCCCG
>DASPYH010000081.1:0-8147 GCA_035636875.1 Mycobacteriales bacterium
CACCGGGTCGTACACCGCGTGCTCGCCGAGCAGCGTCGCGGCCGCGACCTCGGGCGCGTGCAGCGCGTCGTCCCAGTGCTCCGTCCGGATCCGCCGGTGGGTGCGCGGCGACCAGCGGGCGGCACAGTCCCCCGCCGCGACCACGCCGTCCATTGTGGACCGGCACGCCTCGTCCACGACCGCACCACCGCTGGCCGGGTCCACCTCCACCCCGGAGCCGGCCAGCCAGCGGAGGTCCGGCCGCACCCCGACCGCCTCGACCACCACGTCTGCGTCCACCCGGCCCGCACCAGCCAGCCCGACCCCATTCGAGTCCACCGTGGACACCGCGGCGCCGGTGCGCAGGTCGATCCCGGCCTGGGCGTACCAGCGGGCGGTGCGGGCGCCGGCAACGGGACCGAGCGCGACCGCGAGGGGTGCCGGGGCCGCCTCCAGCACGGTCACGGAACAGCCGCGGTTCGCCGCGGCCGTGGCCACCTCGGCGCCGATCCAGCCGGCGCCGACGATGACCACCCGCGCAGGCGGCACCAGTGCGGAGCGCAGCCGGTGCGCGTCGGCGAGCGTGCGCAGGACGTACGCGGCACCGTCCGATCCGGACAGTCGGCGCGGCACCGCCCCGGTCGCCAGCACCAGCCCGTCCCAGCGGAGGTCCGCGCCGGTGGTGCGCAGCACGCCCGGCTCGAGCCCGGTCGCCACCAGTCCCGGGTGCACGTGGACGCCGGCGAGCCAGGCCGGCTCCAGCGGGACCACCTCCTGCTCGCCCGCCAGCACCTGCTTCGACAGCGGCGGCCGGTCGTACGGCGGGACCGTTTCGGCCCCGACCAGGTCGAGCGCGCCCGCATACCCGCGGGACCGCAGCTCGGCGGCCGCGCGGACCCCGGCGAGGCCGCCACCCACCACGACGACGCGGTTCAGGAAGTCGTCTCCGCTCCGGTCGCCGGCTCACCCACCGGTCCCGGCGGCGGCCCGCCAGCTGGTGAGGTCGCCTCCTGCGCGTACGCCAGCGCGTCCGTGGTCCGCATCCGGGTGCCCTCCGCCCGCGCCAGCCGGTACGCCGGCTCGCCCAGCGCGGCCGCGATCGCGGCGACCAGCGCCTCGGCGAGCGGCCGGATCCCGGGCCACACCGCGACGCCGACCACCTCCCGGGCGTGCGCGGACGCGCCGACCAGCCGGGCGGCCACGTCCGGCCGCCCCTGCGCCAGCGCGGTCGCGGCGAAGCCGTCCAGGCAGTATGCCGAGCCCTCCTGGTCGGGCAGCCACATGTACATCCCGGCGGCAGCGGTGAACCGGGACCGTGCCCCGGCCACGTCGCCCCCCGCCATCGCGTCCATGCCGAGCAGGTTGAGCAGCTGCGCCCGCAGGTGCTCGTTCTCGATCTGCTCCGCGGCCGCCAGCGCCTCGCCGTGCATCGCCGCGGCAGCGGCCGGGTCGCCGTCCTGCACCGCGAGCTGCCCCCGGCTCGACAGCGCGAACGCCAGCCCCCACCGGTCGCCGAGCCGGCGGAAGGCCTGCACGGCCTCGTCCAGCGAGCGCTGCGCCCCGCCGTCGCCTCCCGGTAACGTCGCCAGCCCGACGCCCGCCAGCGCGTACGCGCGCAGCCGCTCGTCGCCCAGGCCAGTGGCCGCGTCGACCGCCCCGCGCAGGAACGGCTCGGACTGCGCCACGTCCCCCATCGAGATGCGGAACATGCCACGCGCCCACAGCAGCAGCGCAGCGGCATCGGGCGGCAGCCGGGTCGCCGACGGCAGCGCCGCGACCTCTTCGGCGACCAAGCGCATCTCGGCGAGCAGGCCACGGCTCCACCAGTACGCGAACAGCGGCGCGGTGAGCCGGACCGGCGTCTCCGCGTCGTCGGCGTCGACCGCCCACCGGATGCCGGCCCGCAGGTCGTCCAGCTCGCCATCCACCCGGCTGGCCCAGGCCCGGTTGTCCGGGCCGTCCAACTCGGCGCCGGCCTGGTACGCGAACTCGCGCAGGTAGCCGGCCAGTCGCGCCGTGGTCGCGTCCCGCTCCCCCCGCTCGGCCAGCCGCTCCCGGGCGTACGCGCGCACCGTGTCGAGCATCCGGAACCGCGGCTCGTCCGCGTACCGCTGATCCGTGCTGACCAGGCTCTCCGCGACCAGCGAGGACAGGGTGTCCAGCACGTCGAGGTCGCCGTCCACGGC
This sequence comes from Mycobacteriales bacterium, assembly GCA_035636875.1. Lineage (GTDB taxonomy): Bacteria > Actinomycetota > Actinomycetes > Mycobacteriales > CADCTP01 > CADCTP01. Next base: position 2,166 of record DASPYH010000081.1, read on the forward strand.
GCCGACCGCGTCCGCGCCGTCGAGCGTCCAGGCGCCGGCGAAGACCGACAGCCGGGCCAGCAGGGCACGCTCGGCGGCACCGAGCAGGCTGTAGCTCCACTCCACGGTCGCCCGCAGGGTGCGCTGCCGGCTCGGCAGGTCGACCGGTCCCGCGGCCATGTCCAGCGAGGGCAACCGGTCGCCGAGCCGGCGCAGCAGCACGGCCGGGGTGAGCAGCCGCAACTGGGCGGCGGCGAGTTCCAGCGCGAGCGGGATACCGTCGAGCCGGCGGCACAGCTCGGCGACCGCGGTCGAGTTCTGCGCGGTCAGCGCGAACCCGGACCGCACCTCGCCGGCGCGGGCGACGAGCAGTCGGACCGCCCCCGACCGACCGATGGCCTCAACATCGGCGGCGTCGTCCGGGCCAGCCGGAGTGTCCAGCGGCGGCAGCGGAACCTCGTGCTCGCCCCGCAGCCGCAGCACCGTACGGCTGGTGACCAGCACGGTGATCCCCGGGGCCGCGGCCAGCAAGCGGGCGAGCTCCGCCGCGGCCGGCAGCACCTGCTCGAAGTTGTCCAGGACGAGCAGCACCCGCCGGCCCTGCAGCCGGTCGGCGACCAGGTCCAGCACCGGACGGGTGCCCTCCGGCCGCAGGCCCAGCGCGGCGGCGATCGTGCCCGGCACCTGCCCCGCATCGGCGACCGGAGCCAGGTCCACGAACCACGCCCCATCGAACAGGTCGTCTTGAGCGGCCGCGGCCACCGCGAGCGCCAGCCGGGTCTTGCCGATCCCGCCCGGGCCGGTCAGCGTGACCAGCCGCGCCCCGCCCCGCAGCAGGTCGACCACCGCGTCCCGCTGGGCGTCCCGGCCCACCATCAGGGTCGGCGGGGTCGGCAGCCGCCCAGGCCGCAGCCCCGGCGGTCCGGCCGGCGGCGCGGCGGCGCCGGTGAACCGCTCGGTCAGCAGCACCGCCAAGTCGTCGGCCAGCAGCTCGGCCAGCTCCGCGGTCCGGTCGAAGGGCTTGTACGCCGCCCGATCGTCGGCGCGTACCCGGGCGAGCAGCTCAGCCAACCGCGGCTCCCGGTCCGCCGCGGCCTTGACGTAGATCAGCTTCGGCCGGTCCCCGGACAGCAGGTACTCGTCCTCCAGCCCGGACACCGACTCCCCGGGGGCCGTCCACCCGTACCGGCGCCAGTAGATCCCCACGAACACGTCGCTCTGCGCCAGGTACGCCCGGTACAGCTCGCGTGGCGGGTGTGGCCTGGCGCCAAGCTCGAACATCACCGGCGTGAGCCGCAACCGGCCGATCGCCTCCCGCGCCGCCTGCCGCTCGTCCGCCAGCTCCTCCAGGGTCGACGACACGAACACCCGCACGCGGCGGTCTGGAGTGGCGATCCCCGCGTCGGTGGCGGCGGCGCCAGCGGCGTCCACGGCCTCGGCACGCAGGTCGGTCACGATGTCTCCCGGTGTCCCGGCTGCGGGTCCGGGACTCGCGCGAGTCTAACGAGTCGGCCTCGCCGACCGGGTGGCTCGAAGGCGGTCACGGTGGTCCACTGGAGTGTGCCAGCGCGACCACGGGACCCGAGGAGTCGCGGCGAGAGGGTGGAGGACAGTGGCCGACGCCAGGGCCCTGCGCCCGGTCTCGCGCGGGACCAAGGTGCTGCTGGGCATCTTCGTCGCCCTGACCGCGCTCGCGACGAACCAGCTGTTCGTGCTCAGCGCACACACGGCCGAGTGGTTCGCCTGGACCATCAACCCGCCGCTGACGGCGGCCTTCCTCGGCGCCGGCTACGGCGCCGGCTTCCTGTTGGTGCTGCTGGCGCTGCGCTCCCGTGCCTGGGCGTACGCCCGCGTGCCGGTGGTCACCGTGCTGGTGTTCGCGGCGCTGACGCTGGCGGCGACGCTGCTGCACCGAGACCGCTTTCACTTCACCACCGGCGGCCCGATCGCGGAGTTCGCCGCCTGGTTCTGGCTCGCGGTCTACCTGGTGGTGCCGGTGGCGCTGGCGCTGCTCGTGGTGCTCCAGGCGCGCAAGCCGGGTGCGGACGCGGAGCGCCGCAGACCGCTGCCGCGCTGGCTCGCGGCCGTGCTGACCGTCCAAGGTGCGATCATGCTCGCGGTGGGCATCGTGCTGTTCGCCTCGCCGCGGACCGCGAAAACGCTGTGGCCATGGTCGCTGACCCCGCTGACCGCCCGAATGGTGGCCGCCTGGCTGATCGCCTTCGGGGTGGCCAGCACGCTGGCGCTGTGGGAGCGCGACCTGCAGCGGCTGGAGATCGCCGCGGTGGCGTACACGGTGTTCGGGCTGCTGCAGCTGGTGGCGCTGATCCGGTACGGGGACGAGGTCCGGTGGGGCTCGGTCGCCGCGAAGGTCTACCTGGTCGTGCTGGTCACCTTGCCGCCGACCGGCGCAGTCGGATGGTGGATCTCGGTCCGCGCTCGACGCCGACGGGCGGCCGGTGCGCCTCCAGCGGCAGCAGCCCGAGCAGGTTGAGCCCGACCAGGAGCCCGAGCCCGGCCCACGGCGCGACGTACGACACCGCGAAGGCGACCGCCGGCACCACCGGCACCAGCACTCCGTTGCGAAGGTAGAGGGTGACCGCGTCCGCGTCGACGTCGCTGCGCAGCAGCCCGGCCGAGCGGGTGTAGACCAGCAGCGCGGCGAACGCGAGCACCGCGACGAAGAGGATCCCGGCGCTCAGGCGCACGGCGGTGGCCAGGTCCTCCTCGTTGCCGAACGCGTGCGCCAGCACCGCGGTGCTGAACGGGGTCAGCGCGTACAGCCCCACGGAGATCAGCACCAGCAACGTGGCGTAGTGGTCGATCCCGCGCATCCACGCGTCCAGCCGGCGGGTCTGCAGCCAGCCGGTCACCATCTGCAGGAAGCCGATCGCGTAGGCCGCGTATGCGGGGCCGAGGCCGGCCAGCTCATGGCCGAGCTCGCCGGGCGGGACGCTCTCGGGCGGCCGGAGCTCGAGCACGAGCAGGGTGGACGCGATCGCGTACACCCCGTCGACGAAGGCGCCGAGCCGACCCCAGGCGTGCGGGGCGTGATCGGCGGGACGGAATCGCCAGCCCCGCGCGTACCAGGCGCCCGCCCGCCCGCCCTCCCGAGCCGTCGCCCGCGCGCCGTCCCGAGCGCTGTCCCGCCTGCGATTCCCCCGGCCCATTCCCGCCCCTCTTGCCGCTGGCGGGACGCTAGCGCGGGGAGTCGACAGCGTCCACCAGGGGGAAGGCGTCCTTCCAGACCGGCTCGTAGCCGGCGGCCCCGAGCATCTGCGCCACCTCGGCCGGTGTGCGCTCGTCCGAGATGGAGAACTGCTCGGTCGCCTCGCCGGGGTGCGAGTAGCCGCCGGGCTCCGTGGACGAGCCGGCCGACATGCTCGTCACCGCGATCCGCACCAGCCCGTCCCGCAGCGCCGCCGGCTCCCGGGTGGACAGCACGATCCCTGCCTCCGGCTCGAACAGGCGCAGCGCGGCCAGCGCCTGGACGTACTCGGCGTCGGGCACCGGCAGCAGCGGCTGGTAGCCGGACGCCGAGGGCTTGATCCGCGGGAGCGCGACCGTCACCTCGGTACGCCAGAAGCGCCGGACCAGGAAGGCGGCATGTGCGGCGACCGCGAGCACGTCAGCGCGCCAGTCGGTGGCAAGTCCGAGCAGCGCGCCGACGCCCAGCCGCCGGACGCCGGCGGACGCGGCCAGTTCGGTGGAGTTCAGCCGCCGGTCGTAGTCGCGCTTCCAGCCGGCCACGTGGGTCTGCGCGTACCGCTCCCGGTCGTACGTCTCCTGGTAGTGCACGACGCCTTCCAGGCCCGCGGCGACCAGCCGGGCGTACGTGTCGTCGGACCAGGTCTGGGTCTCGATCGACAGCGACGGCACCAGCGGGCGCAGCCGCTCGACGACCGCGACCAGGTAGTCCTGTGAGACTTCGACCCGGTGCTCGCCGGCCACCAGCAGCAGGTGCCGGAAGCCGCGACCGGTCAGGATCCGCGCCTCGGTCTCGACCTCGTCCACGGTGAGCGTGCGGCGCGCGATCGGCAGACCCCTGGCGAACCCGCAGTACGTGCACGAGGACAGGCATTCGTTGGAGACGTACAGCGGGGCGTAGAGCCGCACGGCCCGGCCGAAGCGGCGCAGGGTGGCGGCCCGGGCGGCCTGGGCCAGCTCCTCCAGCCGCCCGGTGGCTCTCGGGGACAGCAGCGCGGCCAGGTCGTCCAGGTCGCGGTGCCCGTCGCCGCGCTCCAGCGCCGCCGTGACGTCGGCGTCGGTCGCTCGCTCGTTGCGCGCGGACAACCCGGTCAGGTCCAGTGTCTCGAGATGCCGCGCGAACGCTCCCTTCGCCGCGCTCAGCGCCGGCCCCCCGGCGCGCCGGCGCCCGCCGCGGCCGGCCGGTCGGACCCGGCCGGCCGGGTGGCACCTGCCGAGGCGGCTGCCGTCGGCGTGCCGACTGGGTGGGTGAGGAATCCGGTGAGCGGGGACGACGCCTCGGCGGTGGTCGCCACGCCGACGGCGCCGCGGCCGGCCAGGTAGCCGAGCCGGCCGGCGACCGTGGCCAGCGCGAAGGCCCGGGCCATCGCCACCGGGTCCCGTGCCACCGCGATCGCCGTGTTCACCAGCACCGCGTCGGCGCCCACCTCCATCGCCTCGGCCGCGTCGCTGGGCACGCCGAGCCCGGCGTCCACCACCACCGGCACGCCGGCCTGGGCGACGATCACCTCGATCGCGTCCCGGGTGCGCAACCCGCGGTTGGAGCCGATCCACGCGCCGAGCGGCATCACGGTGGCGCACCCTGCCTCCTCCAGCCGCTTGCACAGCACGGGGTCGGCCGGGCAGTAGGGCAGGACGATGAAGCCCTCGGCGACCAGCAGCTCCGCCGCGCGGAGCGTGTCGACCGGGTCCGGCGCCAGCGTGCGCGGGTCCGGCGTGACCTCGAGCTTGACCCAGTCGGTGCCGGTCCCGGCGCGGCCGAGCCGCGCCAGCCGGACCGCCTCGTCGGCGTCGACCGCGCCGGAGGTGTTGGGCAGCAACTGGATGCCGGGCGGGACGAAGTCGAGGATGTCGCCGTCCCCGGCGCGATCCAGGTCGACCCGCCGCAGCGCGACCGTCACGATCTCGGTCCCGCTGGCCAGCACCGCCGCGCGCATGATCTCGTGGGCGGCGAACTTGCCGGTGCCGACCAGCAGCCGGCTGCGCAGCTGCCTGCCGGCGACGACCAGCGGGTCGGCGATGTGCCGGCCGGCCAGCGGATCGGCCAGAGGCCGGCCGGACAGCGGGCCGGAATGACCCCGATCGACGACCCGGCCGCCGGAGGTCCGGCCGTCGGAGGTGTTGTGCGGACGCACGCCTGACTCCTCCCCTCGCGGGCATTACCCCGATCGGGTGCTGCGGGTCGCGGGACTGTCTCCCGCCTCTCAGCCCGCTCCGGCGGGCTCCCCGGTCCTGTCCTCCCCATCGTACGGCGGGGGATCGGGACCGGATCCCGCGCGACCGGCGAGGCGGTTTGCAGCCGGTCCCAAGGGAGCGGACCTACACTTCCCGGACGTGGGGAGCACCGCGGTCGCCGACCCGCTCGTCGGGGCGGTGCTGGACGGGCGTTACCGGGTCGACGCGCCGGTCGCGCGCGGTGGGATGGCCACCGTCTACGCGGCGGTCGACCTGCGCCTCGACCGCCGTGTCGCGGTGAAGGTGATGGCCCCGGCCCTGGCGCACGACCCCGCCTTCACCGACCGCTTCGTCCGCGAGGCTCGCTCCGCCGCCCGGCTCTCGCATCCCAACGCGGTCGCCGTCTTCGACCAGGGCGCCTCGCCCAGCCCGCTCGGGCCGACCGTCTACCTGGTGATGGAGCTGGTCCACGGCCAGACGCTGCGTGACCTGCTGCGCGAGCGGCGGCGGCTGCGCCCGGACGAGGCCCTCTCGCTGCTGGAGCCGGTGCTCGCCGCGCTCGCCGCCGCGCACCGCGCCGGCCTGGTGCACCGGGACGTGAAGCCGGAGAACGTGCTGATC
>DASPYH010000082.1:0-4403 GCA_035636875.1 Mycobacteriales bacterium
ATCGGGGGCGTGCGAGTGGCGTTCGGGGCGGACGACGAGAACGAGACGACCGCGGCGGTCAAGGCACGGCTCGCCGAGGCCGGGCACGAGGTCGTGCCGGTCCCGGAGACGGACTGGCCCGAGGTGGGCGCCGCCGTGGGCCGGGCGGTGGCGGACCACCGAGCCGACCTCGGCGTGGTGATGTGCTGGACCGGCACCGGCGTCTCGATCGCGGCCAACAAGGTGGCCGGCGTGCGTGCGGCGCTGGCCTGGGAGCCGTGGATCGCGGACGGCGCCCGCCGCTGGAACGACGCGAACGTGCTGGCGATGAGCCTCAGACGGCTCGCGCCGGCGGTCGCCGTCGACGTGCTCGACGCCTTCCTCGCCCCGGACGGCCCCGACGAGGACGAGCGGCCCGCGCTGGACCAGCTCGCGCAGCTCGACGAAGCCGACCGTGCGACCGCGGTCCACGGGCAGGAGCGTTAGTGTCGGAGGGGTGCCGCGAGCCGCGCTTCCCGCGCCGACGTACCCGCTGGTCCACCACACCCTCGACAACGGGCTGCACGTCCTGCTGGCCCCCGACCGCAGCTCGCCGGTCGTCGGCGTGGGCGTCTACTACGACGTGGGGATCAGGTCCGAGCCGGAGGGGCGCACCGGCTTCGCGCACCTGTTCGAGCACCTGATGTTCCAGGGCTCGGCCAACCTGGAGAAGCTCGCGCACTTCCGCTACGTGCAGTCCTCCGGCGGCACCTTCAACGGCAGCACCCACCTGGACTACACGAACTACTTCGAGGTGCTGCCGAGCAACGCGCTGTCCCGCGGCCTGTTCCTGGAGGCCGACCGGATGCGCAGCCCACGGATCACCGGGGAGAACCTGGCGAACCAGATCGCGGTGGTCAAGGAGGAGATCAGGGTCAACGTGCTCAACCGGCCGTACGGCGGGTTCCCCTGGCTGCTGTTGCCGCCGGTGCTGTTCGACACCTTCCCCAACGCGCACAACGGGTACGGCGACTTCGTCGACCTGGAGAGCGCGACGGTGGACGACGCGGTCGACTTCTTCCGCCGCTACTACGCGCCCTCGAACGCCGTCCTGTCGGTGTCCGGTGACTTCGACGAGGACGAGGCGCTGGCGCTGGTGCAGGGGCACTTCGGGGACATCGCGGCCCGCGAGATCCCGCCCCGGCCCGACTTCTCCGAGTCCGACCTCGACGCCGAGCGGCGCAAGTCGGCCGAGGACCCGCTCGCGCCGCTCCCGGCCGTGGCGGCCGGCTGGCGGGTGCCCGACCCGGTCGGCGGGTTCGACGACTACCTGCCGTACGTGGTGCTCGCCGAGGTGCTCGCCGACGGCGACGCCTCCCGGCTGGAGCAGCGGCTGGTGCAGAAGGACCGCACCGTCACCCAGCTCGCGGCGTACCTGGGCCTGATGGGCGACCCGTTCGACGTGCGCAACCCGACGGCGCTGGTCCTCCAGGCCCACCATGCGCCGACCGCGACGGCGGACACCGTGCTCGACGCGGCGAGCGAGGAGTTCGACCGGCTCGCCACGGCCGGGCTGGCCGGCGGCGAGCTGGAACGGGTCCGGGCGCGCATCCTCGCCCAGCTCTTCCGCGAGGTCGACCCGGTGCTCGGCCGGACGCTCGCGCTGGCCGCGTTTGAGCAGATCCACGGCCGGGCGGAGCTGCTGACCGAGCTGCCGGCGCGGCTGGCCGCGGTGACCGCGGAGCAGGTGCAGGAGGCGGCGGCGACGCTGCGACCCGACCGGCGGGCCGTGCTCGAGCTGGCCGCGGGAGGAGCCAAGTGACCGCGACCGCGACACCGCTTGCCGACGGCCGCGCGCCGTCCGGCGTCGTCCCACCGCTCGGCCCGGTACCCCGGGTCAAGCAGCCCACCGCGGCGGAGCGGATCCTGCCGACCGCCCTTCGGGTGCTCGCCGTGCGCCGGCCGGGCGTGCCGCTGGTCGAGGTGCGGCTGCGGGTGCCGTTCGGCGGCACCGCACCGAACCACTCCGCCCGGGCCACCCTGCTCGGCGAGACGATGCTGACCGGCACCGAGCGGCACGACCAGGTCGGGCTCGCGGCGGCGCTGCAGAGCCTCGGCGCCGACCTGCGCGTCTCGGTGGACGCCGACCGGCTGACCCTCGACGGGAACGTGCTGCGGACCGGGCTGCCCGACCTGCTCGCGCTGGTCACCGAGGTGCTGACGGAGGCCACGTACCCGGCCCGCGAGGTGGCCGGCGAGCGCGAGCGGCTGGTGGAGCGGCTGTCCATCGCCCGGTCCCAGCCGTCGGTGCTGGTCGGGGAGGCGCTCAACCGGCGGCTGTACGGCGACCACCCGTACGCGCGGGAACTGCCGACGGTGGACGCGGTCCGCGCGGTGACACCGCCGCAGCTGCGCCGGTTGCACGCCGAGCGGGTACGCCCGCCCGACGCGGTGCTGGTCCTGGTGGGCGACCTCAGCCCGGCCCGGACGCTGGACACCGTCCAGGCGGCGCTGGACGCCTGGACCGGTCAGGGCGCGGACCGCCGCGTCCCGCCGCTGCCGCCGGTCACACCGGGGCCGATAGTGCTGGTGGACCGGCCTGGCTCGGTGCAGGCCTCGATCCGCCTCGGCGGACGGGCCGTCCCGCGGGACGCGCCGGACTACCCGGCGCTGCAGCTGGCGAACCTCGTCTACGGCGGCTACTTCTCCTCCCGCCTGGTCGAGAACATCCGTGAGGACAAGGGCTACACGTACGGCCCGCACAGCCGGATCAGCCACGGTGCGGCGGGCTCCACGCTGGTGATCGACGCCGACGTGGCCACCGAGGTGGCGGCGCCGGCGCTGCTGGAAAGCTGGTACGAGCTGGGCCGGATGGCCACGAAGCCGGTGAAGCCGGAGGAGCTCGAGGACGTGCGGCAGTACGCGATCGGCACGCTGGCGCTGTCGATCGCGACCCAGTCCGGGCTGGCGTCCACGCTGGCCGCGCTGCTCGGCCTCGGCCTCGGCCTGGACTGGCTGCGCGAGCACCCGCGCCGGCTGGCCGCGGTCACCGTCGAGGACGCCTTCGCCGCCGCCCAGCGCTACCTGGCCCCGTCCGGGCTGGTCACCGTCGTGCTCGGGAAGGCGTCCGGGCTCGAGCCGGCGCTGCGGACGCTGGGCCCGGTCGAGCTCGGGTGACCTTCGCGCTCTCGCAGCAGCCGACGCTGTCGCGGTCCCTGCACGACCGGGCCGCCGAGCGGCGCGAGGACCCCGCCTGGCTCGCCGCCGCGTGGAATCGGGCGCGGATCCTGGTGGTGACGCCGGAGTACTCGGCGCCGGTCGAGGAGGCCGCAGACGGGCCTCGGCTGCAGTTGCGGCCGAGCGCCACGGTCCCGGTGGGGGCGGAGCGCTACTTCCTCGGCCTGCATGACGGCGTTCCGCTGTTCGCCGCCCGCGCCGAACGGGAGCAGCGGGCCGACCGCTGGGCGGACCTGCGGTCGGTGGGGGCCGCGCTGAACGATCTCGATGCCGGCTTGCTCACCACCTCGGTGGCACTCGCCCGCTGGCACGACCGGCACCCGCGCTGCCCGCAGTGTGGAGCACCGACCGACCTGGAGCGGGGCGGCTGGAGCCGGCGCTGCCCGGTGGACGACTCGCAGCACTTCCCGCGGGTCGATCCCGCCGTGATCATGCTGGTGCACGACGGCGGGGACCGCTGCGTGCTCGGCCGGCAGGCGTCCTGGCCGCCGGGCCGCTACTCGATCCTCGCCGGCTTCGTCGAGCCGGGGGAGTCGGCGGAGGCGGCGGTCGCGCGGGAGGTCGGCGAGGAGGTCGGGCTCCCGGTCACCGAGGTGCGGTACGCCGGCAGCCAGCCGTGGCCGTTCCCGTCCTCCCTGATGCTCGGCTACACCGCCCGCGCGGCCGGCGATGACCTGACGCTCGCGCTGAACGACGGCGAGCTCGCCGACGCCCGCTGGTTCTCCCGGGAGGAGATCCGCCACCGGGACGGGCTGGCCGCCCTCCCGCCGCCGGTGTCGATCGCGTACCGCATCATCACCGACTGGCTGAACTCGGGCTGACCGGTGCCAGGCCCCGGCGGGCCAGCTCGGCGATGAAGTTCCGCTTGGCACGGTGCGTCCTGACGACATCGTCCAGGTACGCGCCGAAGTCGTCCTCGGTGTCGGCGCGGGCGTGCAGGGTTCGCAGGGCGGCGATCCGGTCGGCGGCCTGGGCGTACGCGGCCTTGCTGCGACCCTCGATCGCCTCCGCGGCGGCGCGCCGGTAGTAGGGGATGGCGTCGGCGGGATGGGTCCCGGCGCGCCGCTCGGCCAGGGCGATCCAGGTCCCGGCCCGGCAGCCGTGCTCCTGCGCCGCCTGCCAGGCGGCGTCGATGTCGTCCTCGTGAACCAGCACCCGGACCAGCGAATCGGCCGCGGCCGGCGTGCCGGCCCGCTCGCGCAGGTATG
>DASPYH010000083.1:0-7101 GCA_035636875.1 Mycobacteriales bacterium
GCGTGTTCATGCCGTCGACGGGGGCGTACTACGGCCTGCGGACCGCGACCGGGCACGCCTTCCGGGCCCAGACCTGGCGGGACCTGCTCCTCGCGGCGGACCCGGTCGGCTACCAGTCGGTGTCCTACCTGCGCTTCAGCGGGCAGAACGCGCCGGTCACGATCCACTCGCCGGTGCTGGACCGGATGGCGGTGAAGTACTTCGCCTTCGCGCCGGGCGCGCTCCCGCTCGGCGATCCGGTGACCGTGGGGCGGGCGGCCGGCGAGGCCGTGCTGCGCGACGGCCGGTCGGTGCAGGCGACGGTGCCGGCCGCGGCGCTGCGCGGGGTCGGGCTGCAGCTCACCTCGGGGGTGCCGCGGCCGCCGGACGGGTTCGCCCGGCTGGACGCCGAGGTGCTGGACCGGTCCGGCCGGGTGCTGGCCCGCTCGAGCCGCCGGCTGCTCGACGGCACCGGCGGCCCCGGGCCGTTCTACGTGGCGGTGACGGGGGAGGGCGCGCGGTCCGCGCCGGGCGGCACCGTCCGGGTGCGCTTCACGCTCCGGGCGCCGGGCAGCACGCTGCGCCTGGCCAGGACGGAGGCCGGCGTGCCGGTGCTGCCGACCGTGCGGGCCCTCGCCGACGGCCTCCGGCTGGTGTACGCCGCGGACGCGGTGATCTACCAGCGGCTGACCGCGCTGCCGCGGATCCGGTGGGCGGCGCGGGCGGAGGTGGTGCCGGACCCGGACGAGGTGGTCCGGCGGGTCGCCGCCGGACCGGCCGCCGACACGGTGCTGCTCGAGCCTCCCCGCTCGGGCGGGCCGGCGGCCTCGGGCGGGCCGGCTGGGTCGGCCGGCGCCGGGACGGCGGTCGCAGTGACGGGGCCGGCGGGATCCGCGGGCGGGGCGCGGGTGGACGTGCTGGAGGACTCCGGCGACACGATCCGGGCCCGGGTGGACGCGCCCGTGCCCGGCCACCTCGTCGTCGCCGACGCCCTGCAGCAGGGCTGGACGGTCACCGTCGACGGGCGGCCGGCGCTGCTGCGGCCGGCGGATCACGCCTTCGTCGCCGTCGAGGTGCCGGCCGGCCGGCACGAGGTCACCTACGCCTACCGTCCTCCCGGCCGGCCGCTCGGGGGCGTGGTCACCGCCCTCGCGCTCGCCGCGCTGGCTGCCCTGCTCGTCGCCGACCGCCTGCGCCGACGAGAGCGGATCGCGTGACCGCCGGCGGGCTGCGCGGGTCCTCCGGCTATCCTCGTCCGGAAGTCGGGACCGGGCGGCGAGGAGGCGACATCGACGCGATCGTGCTCGTCGGCGGCCAGGGCACGCGGCTGCGCCCGCTGACCCTGACCGCGCCCAAGCCGATGCTGCCGACGGCCGGCGTGCCGTTCCTCACCCACCTGCTCAGCCGCGTCCGCGCGGCCGGCGTCCGCCACGTCGTGCTGTCGACCTCGTACCGCCCGGAGGTGTTCTCCGGCCACTTCGGCACCGGCGAGGCGCTGGGCCTCGAGCTCGAGTACGTCACCGAGGACGTCCCGCTCGGCACCGCCGGCGGGATCCGCAACGTCGCGGACCGGCTCCGGTCCGACGAGGTGCTCGTCTTCAACGGCGACGTGCTGTCCGGGGTCGACCTGCACAAGCTGGTCGCCACCCATCGCGACGGCGCCGCGGACGTCACGCTGCACCTGACCCGGGTGCAGGACCCGAGCGCGTTCGGCTCGGTACCGACGGACGAGAACGGGCGGGTCACCGCATTCCTGGAGAAGTCGCCGGAGCCGGTCACCGACCAGGTCAACGCCGGCTGCTATGTCTTCCGCCGGGAGGTCGTCGACCGCATTCCCGCCGGCCGCCCGGTCTCGGTCGAGCGGGAGACGTTCCCGGACCTGCTGGCCGCCGGCGCGAGCGTGCTCGGGTACGTCGACTCGACCTACTGGCTCGACCTGGGTACGCCGGCCACCTTCGTCCGCGGCTCGAGCGACCTGGTTCTCGGGATCGCGCCGACCGCGGCGCTGCCCGGCCCGCCCGGGCAGGCGCTGGTGCTGCCCGGCGCGAAGGTCGCCGGCACCGCGGAGGTCACCGGCGGGTCGACCGTCGGTCCCGGCGCCGAGGTGGGGGAGCGCGCCCGCCTGGACGGCACGGTGCTGTTCGACGGGGCACGGGTGGCGGCCGGCGCGATCGTGAGCCGGTCGGTGGTCGGCCGGGTCGCCGTGGTCGGCGAGGGCAGCGTGGTCGAGGACACCGTGCTGGGCGACGGGGTGGTGCTCGGCGCCCGCAACGAGTTGCGCTGCGGCGCACGGATCTGGCCGGGGGTTCAGCTCGGCGATGTCGCCGTCCGCTTCTCCACCGACGCGTGACCGGCCGGCCTGGCGCCGGTCAGAGGCCTTCGTGAGGTCGACGTGACCAAGATCGGTGCGGGGCTGGCGGCGCGGGAGTCGGTGTGGCGGCCCGGGCGGCCGGTGGACGTCCGCCGGACATTGGGCACGCTGGTGCGCGGCCCGCGCGATCCGGCGCACCGCACATCGGTGGAAGGCATGTTCTGGCGCGCGGCGCTCACCCCGCACGGGCCGGCGACGCTGGCACTGCGGGTGCCCGCGCTCGGCGAGGTGCACGCCGCCGCGTGGGGCCCGGGCGCCGAGTGGGCGCTGGCCGGCGTACCCGACCTGCTCGGCGGCCGGGACGACCCGGCGTCGTTCCAGCCTCGGCACCCGCTGCTGCGCGAGACGCACCGGCGCAATCCCGGGCTGCGCGTTCCGCGCACGGGCCTGGTGCTCGACGCGCTGGTGCCGGCCGTGCTCGAGCAGAAGGTGACCGGCCAGCAGGCGCACCAGGCCTGGCGGTTCCTGCTGCGGCGCTACGGCACGGAGGCCCCGGGGCCGGCGCCGGCCGGCATGCGGGTGCCGCCCCCGCCCGAGACCCTGCTGGCGGTGCCCACGTGGGACTGGCACCGGGCCGGCGTCGACCTCAGGCGGCAGCGGGCGATCCGCGCGGCCGCGACGGTCGCGGGCCGGCTGGAGGAGTGCGGCGGGCTGAGCCCGCAGGATGCGCTCGCCCGGCTGCGGGTGCTGCCCGGCGTCGGGGTGTGGACCGCCGCGGAGGTCGCGCAGCGCGCGCTGGGCGACGCGGACGCCGTGTCCGTGGGCGACTTCCACATCCCCGCCCTGGTCGGCTGGGCGCTGCTCGGCCGGCCGCTGGACGACGACGGCATGCTCGATCTGCTCGAGGTCTACCGGCCGCACCGGCACCGCGCCGTCCGGCTGGTCGAGGTGAGCGGGGTCGGCAAGCCGCGCTTCGGCCCGCGCTTCTCGCCGATCGACTACCGGCGGATGTAGCCGGATCGTGGTCTCGCTCACCTCGGCGGTCTCCACCTGCCAGGCCGGGACTAAGTCGCGGGGTTGAAGAGCGTCGTCGTGTCAATCGGCTGGCGACTTTGTTGGGCGCTCACGGCGGCGGGCAGGTCCGCGACCAGCACGCCAGGCACGGCCGGTCGCCGAAAGCTCCCCGGGAGAGCGCCCGTCTACTCCGGTTGCGACTCTGTGTGCTCGGCGAGCACGGCGTCGGCCAGGGGCGGCCAGGCGTCCTTGGCCCACTGCTCGAACTCGGTGTCGGTGAGCACGACGCAGGCGAGCCGGGCGACCGGGTCGACCCACAGGAAGGTGCCGCTGCGGCCGAAATGCCCGAACGTGGCGGGGTGGTTGCGCGTCCCGGTCCAGTGCGGCGCCTTGCGGTCGCGGATCTCGACCCCGAGCCCCCAGTCGTTGGTCGGCTGACGGCCGAAACCCGGCACCACTCCGGACAGCCCGGGGAACTGCACCGTCGCCAGCCGCGCGACGGTGCTCGGGTGCAGCAGCTTGGCGGAGGTCAGCAGCTCGGCGGCCACCGCGGCCAGGTCCGCGACGCTGGCGCTGGCGGCGTGCGCGGGCGAGCCGGCCAGCTCGGTCGAGCGCAGGCCGAGCGGCTCGCAGACAGCCTCGTCCAGGTAGTCGGGCACCGCGATGCCCGTGGCCTGCCGCATGTGCTCGCCGAGCACCTCGAAACCGGAGTTGGAGTAGATCCGGCGCGCGCCGGGCCTGGCGACCACGTCGCGCGAGTCCGGCGCCAGGCCGGAGGCGTGCGAGAGGAGGTGCCGCACGGTGGAGCCGTCCGGACCGGCCGGGTCGTCCAGGCCGAGCGCGCCTTCCTCGACCGCGACGAGGCAGGCCAGCGCGACGAGCGGCTTCGTCACCGAGGCGAGCGGGTATGCTCGATCGACGTCGCCGTAGGTGTCCAGGACGGCGTCCGGACCGATCACGGCGGCCGCGGCGGATCCGACCGGCCAGCCCGCCACCGCGTCCAGAGCCCCCACGCCGCCGAGGCTACCGGCCCCGAGCGGACGCGGCGGGTCAGCTGGGACGTGCGGCGGCGAGCCGGGCGAGCCCGCGGCTGATCAAACCGGGCACGTCAGCTGCCACGGCGTCCGGCAGCCGGTCGACCGGGAACCAGCGCAGGTCGTCCGACTCGGCGCTGCGGACCGGCTGTGATCCGGCCGGCGCGACTGCCAGGTAGCGAACGTCCAGGTGCCGCGTCGGCACGCCCAGCGAGCAGGTGACCGGGTGCACGTCGAGGTGTAGCGGCGCCGGGTCGACCAGCAGGTCGGCGATGCCGCTCTCCTCGGCGGCCTCCCGGGCCGCGGCCGCCGCCAGCGTCGGGTCGCTCTGCTCGACGTGCCCGCCGAGCTGCACCCAGGCCCCGACCCTGGGGTGCAAGGTGAGGAGCACCCGCTCGCCGGCCGGGTCCAGCACGACCGCGCCCGCGGTCAGGTGCCCGGGCCGGCAGGAGCGGCGGGTCGCGTCCGGGCGGGCGTCCAGGTAGGACACCAGCGCGTACGCCAGCGCCCGCTGGTCCGGCTCCGGGCCGCCGTACCCGGCCAGCACCGAGCGGGCATCGAGGTGCACCGGTGGCGGGTCCGCGGCGTCGGCCAGCGCCTGCCGGCGACCCAGCTCCACCGCCTCGGCGGTGCCGAGCCGGAACATGTCCTCGGCCGGCGGCCGCAGCAGCACCCGCGCCCCGCCCCGGTCGTCCACAGGCGACAGTCCACGCACGACGGCCACCGGTACGCCGGACAGCTTTCCCTTGGCCAGATCCGCGGCCGCCGCCACCTCGTCTGCGACGGCGACCTCGGTCATCTCCAGCAGCGCACCATGCGTGTCGGTCGCGCCACGCAGGTCCTCCACCGCGCGCAGGCCCGCCGCGCCGATGGCGACGTCGACGACGCCCAGCCGCCAGGGCCGGCCCATGGAGTCGCTCACCACGACCGCCACGTCCACGCCGAGCGCCGCGCGCAGCCCGTCCCGCAGGTGGCGGGCGGAAGCGTCCGGGTCGACCGGCAGCAGCGCCAGCTCCCCCGGGCGCACGTTGCTCGCGTCCACCCCGGCGGCGGCGAGCACCAGGCCCTGCCGGGTCTCGACGATCTTCGTCCGGCCACGGGTGGCCAGGACGCGGACCGTCTCGGCCTCGACGGCCGCCTGCCGGGCCGCCTCCCGCCCCGCCGGGTCGGTCGGTGCCGGCACCAGCCGGCCCTCTACTTTGGACACCGCCTTGGACGTGACCACGACCACGTCGCCGGCGGCGATCCAGCCGGCGGCGGCGACGATCAGGCCGGCCAGGTCGTCCCCCGGCCGCAGGTCGGGCAACCCCCGGACGGGCAGCACGATGACCCTGGCGGCGCCGCTCCCGGCGCCGGGGCTGTCAGGCACCGGCGAGGTCGAGTGCGGCGCGGGCCATCGCGGCGGTCGCGCCCTCGTCCGACATCAGCAGCGGCACCGCCCGCACCTCGACCCCGGGCACCCGGGCACCCGCGTCCACCGTGTCCACCAGCCAGCCGTCCAGCACGCCGTCCGCCCACGGCCGCGAGCCGTACCACCGCCCGACCGCCTCGGCGCTGGTCGGCACCCCGATTGCGGTCAGGCAGGCGTCGGCCATCCCACGCACCGGCGCGCCCCCGACGATCGGGGACAGCCCGACCACCTGCCCGGGCGCGGCGCGGACGGCGTCCCGGATCCCCGGTACGGCCAGCACCGTGCCCACGCTCACCACGGGGTTGCTCGGCGCGAACAGCACCACGTCCGCCGCCGCCACCGCATCCAGCACGCCCGACGCTGGCTTCGCGTCCTCGACCCCGACCTGGACGAAGCCGTGTGCGGGCAGCGCCGCGCGGTGGCGGACCCACCATTCCTGGAAGTGGATCGCCCGCCTGCCGGACCCGTCGGCCCGGTCGACCAGGACATGCGTCTCCACCCGGTCGTCGCTCATCGGCACCAGCCGCACCCCGGGCCGCCACCGGGCGCACAGCGCCTGCGTGACGGCGGACAGCGGGTAGCCCGCGTCCAGCATCCGGGTGCGCACCAGGTGGGTGGCGAGGTCGAGGTCGCCGAGGCCGAACCACTGCGGCTCGGCGCCGTAGGCGGCCAGTTCCTCCTTGACCCGCCAGCTCTCGCCGTCCCGGCCCCAGCCGCGGCCGGGGTCGATGCCGCCGCCGAGCGTGTACATGACCGTGTCCAGGTCGGGGCAGACGCGCAGGCCATGCAAGGTGACGTCGTCGCCCGTGTTGACCAGCGCGGTCACCTCCGCGTCCGGCGCCGCCGCGCGCAGCCCGCGCAGGAACCGGGCCCCTCCGATGCCCCCGGCCAGCACCACCACCCGCACCCGCCCATCCTGCCACCGCTGCCCGTCCCGCCCGCGGCGGCCGGCGGGTGCGGCGAGGGAAAGGCGCTCATAATCCGTCGGTCGTGGGTTCGAGCCCCCCCGCCCCACCGCTACCTTCGGCCGCCGAGGCCGGTAACCGCGACCGGCGGAGCGGCGGGCCGGTCACTGCGTCGCATCAGCCGGCGTCAGTAGTGGTAGCGAGCCTGAACCACAATGAGCTGATCGTCCTCAACGGTGTAGACGAGGCGGTGTTCCTGGTCGATGCGTCGAGACCAGTACCCGCTCAGGTCTCCGCTGAGGCGCTCCGGCTTGCCGGTGCCAGCGCCCGGATCGCGCGCAGCTTCAGTGATGAGGCGGCTAATTCGGGTGAGGGTCTTGCGGTCGCCGACCCAGCTGGAGTCGTCCTCCCAACCGTTGGGCGTGAAGACGATCTTCATTCGGCGAG
>DASPYH010000084.1:0-2772 GCA_035636875.1 Mycobacteriales bacterium
TGCCTGCTGCAGCTGCACCGGATCGGTGAGGGTGCTGCCGGTCACGTGCTGATGCGCGTCGGCGAGCAGCCGCCGGCGCGCGGCCGGCGGCAGGTGGGCCGAGTGCGGGTCGGGCGGACGCGGCGAGTGAGCCCAACATCCCGCGCGGACCCGCCGAGCGGACCGAGGGCAGCTCAGCCGCGGTGCTCGACCGCGCGCTGCAGGGCGGCGAACAGCAGGGCCGTGGACGCGGCGCCCGGGTCCTGGTGACCGACCGAGCGGGCGCCCAGATACGACGCCCGCCCCTTGCGCGCCTGCATCGGCAGTGTCGCCCGCGCCCCGTCCTCCGCCGCGTGCGCCGCGCCCTTCACCGCCGTGACCAGCGGCTGCCCGGCGCGTACGGCCTCCTCCAGCGCGGCGAGGGCGGGAGCGTACGCGTCCACCATCGTCTTGTCGCCCTCGGCCGCGGCGCCGAGCCGGCGGACCCCGTCCAGCCCGGCCCGGACCGCGGCGGCGAACTCGGCGTCCGGGACGCTCGGCTCCGAGCCGAGCGCCTTGCCCATCTCCCGGAACGCCGTCCCGTACAGCGGGCCGGACGCGCCGCCGACCGTGGAGATCAGCGTCCGCCCGACCAGCGCCAGCACCGCTCCCGGCGTCGACGCCGCCGGTGACGCCGACTCGGCCAGCCGCGCGGTCACCGCGGTGAAGCCGCGGTCGAGGTTCACGCCGTGGTCGGCGTCCCCGATCGCCGCGTCCAGGGCGGTGAGGTGGTCGCGCTCGGAGGCGACCGACGAGGCCACCTCGGCGACCCAGCCACGGACGAGGGCGGCGTCCACCGTCACTGAGAGCCTCACCCTCTCCAACCCGGACGTACGCACTGGAGCGTCCCACAGCCCGGCCAGCTCGTCATCCAGCGCCGGCCACCGAGAGGCTGACCATCGTTCGACAAAGCCGAACGCTGTTTCTGAGCCGTCTCGATGCCTGAAGGCTCCTGTCAAGACCCGTGTCCTGTGCGGCGCGCGACCGCCGTTGTTTACCTCGGCGACTCGGGGCCGGCGGCGCGTATCCCTGGTCCTGGACCGGTCCGCCCACGTACCGTTCTTCTCGGCGGCGCTCCGTGCCAGGGTGCCGTCCGGGGAGGCCCTGACGTGTCGGACTACGACAGAGGGGGCCGGCACCAGGCCCCGCCCGGGGCCGCCAGCCGGACCTTCGAGACGGGCGTGTGGTGCGGCGCCCCAGGGAGGGCCTGTGGCCGAGCGCCGCACGACCGAATCCCGCCGGACGTACGTCCTCGACACGAGCGTGCTGCTCTCCGACCCGGGCGCACCCGCCCGCTTCGGTGAGCACGAGGTGGTCCTTCCGCTCGTCGTCATCAGCGAGCTGGAGGGCAAGCGTCAGCATCCGGAGCTCGGCTGGTTCGCCCGGCAGGCGCTGCGGATGCTCGACGACCTGCGCGTGAAGCACGGGCGGTTGGACGCCCCGGTGCCACTAGGCGACTCGGGGGGCACCCTGCACGTCGAGCTGAACCACAGCGACCCGGCGGTGCTGCCGCCGGGCTTCCGGAGCGAGGACAACGATGCGCGCATCCTCGCCGTCGCCCGCAGCCTCTCGGCGGACGGGCGGGACGTGGTGCTGGTCACCAAGGACATGCCGCTGCGGGTCAAGGCGGCGTCGGTGGGGATCACGGCGGACGAGTACCGGGCGCAGCTCGCGGTCGACTCCGGCTGGACCGGGATGGTCGAGCTGGAGGTCGGCGAGGACGACCTGGGCCGGCTCTATTCGCAGGAGCGGATCGAGCTGCCGGCCGCCGCCGGGCTGCCCTGCCACACCGGGCTGGTGCTGCTGTCCTCGCGCGGCTCGGCGCTGGGCCGGGTGACCGCGGACAAGCAGGTGCGGCTGGTACGCGGCGACCGGGAGGCCTTCGGCCTGCACGGGCGCTCCGCGGAGCAGCGGGTCGCGCTGGACCTGCTCCTCGACCCGGAGATCGGGATCGTCTCGCTCGGCGGCCGGGCCGGGACCGGCAAGTCGGCGCTCGCCCTGTGCGCCGGGCTGGAGAACGTGCTGGAGCGGCGGGCGTTCAAGCGGGTCGTCGTCTTCCGCCCGCTGTACGCCGTGGGCGGCCAGGAGCTCGGCTACCTCCCCGGCACCGAGGGCGAGAAGATGGCGCCCTGGGCGCAGGCGGTCTTCGACACGCTCGGCGCGCTGGTGAGCAAGGACGTGGTCGAGGAGGTGCTCGACCGGCGGATGCTCGAGGTGCTCCCGCTCACCCACGTCCGCGGGCGGTCGCTGCACGACTCGTTCGTGGTCGTCGACGAGGCCCAGTCGCTGGAGCGCGGGGTGCTGCTGACCGTGCTGTCCCGGCTGGGCACCGGCTCCCGGGTCGTGCTCACCCACGACGTCGCGCAGCGGGACAACCTGCGGGTGGGCCGGCACGACGGTGTCGCCGCGGTGATCGAGGCGCTCAAGGGCCACCCGCTGTTCGCGCACGTGACGCTGACCCGCTCGGAGCGGTCGCCGATCGCCGCGCTGGTCACCGAGATGCTCGAGGACCTGCCGTTGTAATCCGGGGGCGGCCCCCGGGTCCCCTGGGGCGGCCGGTCGCCACCGCTGGGTGCCGGTCCGCGCGGTCGCCCAGGGGTGATTCCGGGTATGCCCTCGCGAGCTCGGGCATCCCCCGGCCGGCCTGGTCACTGTGGTCGCGAAGGCTGGGCGGTCAGGGGTCCGGGAGTGGCACCTGGACCGGGAGGTACGCGCCGCGCCGGACGAGCAGGCCACGACCTGGCGGCATCGGAC
>DASPYH010000085.1:0-6458 GCA_035636875.1 Mycobacteriales bacterium
TCGACCAGCGCGGCCGCCCGGTGCGCGGGCTGCCGCCGCAGGTGGTCTCCGGCGGGGTCTGCGACGCGGAGGCAGCCTGGCGGGGTGCCTTCCTGGCGCACGGCTCGCTGACCGAGCCGGGCCGCTCGTCCTCGCTCGAGATCACCTGCCCCGGGCCGGAGGCGGCGCTGGCCCTGGTCGGATCGGCACGCCGCATGGGCATCCAGACCAAGGCCCGGGAGGTCCGCGGGGTGGAACGGGTGGTGGTCCGGGACGGCGACGCGATCGGCGCGCTGCTGACCCGGCTCGGCGCGCACGAGAGCGTGCTGGCCTGGGAGGAACGGCGGATGCGCCGGGAGGTCCGGGCGACCGCCAACCGGCTGGCCAACTTCGACGACGCGAACCTGCGCCGTTCCGCCCGGGCCGCGGTCGCCGCCGGAGCCCGGGTGCAGCGGGCGCTGGAGATCCTCGGCGACGACCTGCCCGAGCATCTCGCTCAGGCCGGCCGTCTGCGGCTGGAGCACAAGCAGGCGTCGCTGGAGGAGCTCGGCCAGCTCGCCGACCCGCCGATGACCAAGGACGCGGTGGCCGGCCGGGTCCGCCGGCTGCTCGCCCTCGCGGACAAGCGGGCCGCCGACCTGGGGATCCCCGACACCGAGTCGACCGTCACCCCCGAGATGCTCGCGCCGTAGGGCGTGTCCCGCGGGCCTTCGGCGGCGCGGGACCGGCTGCCCGCGCGGAGGCGCGCACGGGCATGGACGCCGACCGGCGGCGCCCGGCGGCCGCACCGGTAGAGGCTCCGCTACGGGCACGTCCGTCGGGCTGGCCGGATCGACGCCTGGACGCCGTCCGCATCCACCAAGATCCCCGGGACCCGCCCCAGTCCCTTCCGCGCCGTTACGGGTCGGGCTCGCGGAAGATCGGGTCGAGGGGGTCGACGCGGTCGCGCTCCGGAGGGGCGTAGTCGGGCAGCGGCGCGTCGTCCTCGGCGGCCTCGCCGGCCACGGGCGACTCCTCCGGCGGCTGGGCGGCGACCTCCCGGTGGCCGGAGCGCTGCAACCGCTCCAGGATCGCCCGCTCCTCGTCGGTCAGCGGGGTGGCGTCGGTGGTGCCGCCGGGCTCGCCCTCCTCGCTGCCGGTGTCCATCCCGCTGTCCGGCACCGGTTCGTGGTCAGCCATACCGGCTGCCTACCCCGCGGCCCAACCGCCCACGCCCGGCGTCCGCGGCCGTGGGCCCGACCGCCGGACCGGGACCCGAGGCCGGCCTGCGCCGGCGGAGCCTCGACCGGGCATGCCGGGGGGCCGGGCCGGCGCGGACCTTCGGTGGGCGCGCGCCGTCGATCCCGGCCCGGTGGCGCCGGTTCGGGTCCGGTCAGCCGGGCCGGGTAGGGTCGTCGCGCAGAGCGCCATCCGCAGGGGAGGTCACCGTGACGGTTCGAGTCGGCGTGAACGGCTTCGGCCGCATCGGCCGGAACTTCTGGCGCGCCGTGGCCGCCAGCGACCAGCACGACATCGACATCGTCGCCGCCAACGACCTCGGCGACGTGCGGACGATGGCCCACCTGTTGAAGTACGACAGCGTGCTCGGCCCGCTCGGCCGGGAGGTCGAGGCGACCAGCGACGGCATCTCCGTCGACGGGAAGGTCATCAGGATCCTGGCCGAGCGCGACCCGGGATCGCTGCCCTGGGGCGATCTCGGCGTCGACGTGGTGATCGAGTCGACCGGCTTCTTCACCAAGGCCGCGGACGCCCGCAAGCACGTCGACTCCGGCGGCGCCAAGAAGGTGATCATCTCGGCGCCGGCCACCGGCGAGGACCTCACCGTCGTGCTGGGGGTGAACGACTCGGCGTACGACGGCTCGCAGACGATCATCTCCAACGCGTCCTGCACCACCAACTGCCTCGCCCCGCTGGCCAAGGTGCTGCTCGACGCGTTCGGCATCGAGCGCGGCCTGATGACGACGATCCACGCGTACACGCAGGACCAGAACCTGCAGGACGCGCCGCACAAGGACCTGCGTCGGGCCCGGGCCGCCGCGATCAACGTGGTGCCCACCAGCACCGGCGCGGCCAAGGCCATCGGCCTGGTGATCCCGGAGCTCAAGGGCAAGATGGACGGCTACGCGCTGCGTGTGCCGGTGCCGACCGGGTCGGCCACCGACCTTACCGTGACGCTGTCCCGCGAGGCGAGCGTCGACGAGGTCAACGCTGCGTACAAGGCGGCCGCCGAAGGCCCGCTCAAGGGCTACCTGCGCTACACGGAGGACCCGATCGTCTCCACCGACATCATCACCGACCCGGCGTCCTGCATCTTCGACTCCGGGCTGACCAAGACCATCGGCGACCAGGCCAAGGTGGTCGGCTGGTACGACAACGAGTGGGGCTACTCCAACCGGCTGGCCGACCTGGTCACCCTCGTGGGCAACCGCCTGTCGTGACCGGTCTGCTCGACGCCGGGCCGGCGCCCGGACCGCGGTCGGAGGAGCTCAGGTGAGGACGCTCGACGACCTGCTCGACGAGGGGGTCGGCGGTCGGCGGGCGCTCGTCCGGTCCGACCTCAACGTCCCGCTGGAGGACGGCAGTATCACGGACGACGGCCGCCTCCGCGCCTCGGTTCCGACGATCCGGCGGCTCGCGGACGCGGGCGCGCGGGTCGTGGTCTGCGCTCACCTCGGCCGGCCGAAGGGCGGTCCGGACGAGCGCTACACGCTGCGCCCGGTCGCGGCCCGGCTCGGCGAGGTGCTCGGCCGCGAGGTGAGGTTCGCCGCCGACGTGGTCGGCCCCGGCGCGAAGTCGACGGTCGCCTCGCTCGCCGACGGCGAAGTCGCCCTGCTGGAGAACGTCCGGTTCGAGCCGGGGGAGACCAGCAAGGACGACGCCGAGCGGGGCGCGTTCGCCGACCGGCTCGCCGAGCTGGTCGGCCCGGGCGGGGCGTATGTCGACGACGCCTTCGGCGCGGTGCACCGCAAGCACGCCAGCGTGTACGACGTGGCGCTGCGGCTGCCGCACTTCGCGGGCATCCTGCTGCTGCGCGAGTTGCAGGTGCTCGGCCGGCTCACCGCCCACGACCCGGACCTGCGCCGGCCGTACGTGGTGGTGCTCGGCGGCAGCAAGGTCTCGGACAAGCTCGGGGTGATCTCCGCGCTGCTGCCGAAGGTCGACCGCCTGCTGGTCGGCGGCGGGATGTGCTTCACGTTCCTGGCCGCCCGCGGCTTCGAGGTCGGCGACTCGCTGCTGGAGGCCGAGCAGGTCCAGACCTGCAGGCGGCTGATGGAGCGCGACGGCGACCGGATCGGGCTGCCGGCCGACATCGTGGTGGCTGCCGAGGTCAGCGAGGACGCGGAGGCGCAGGTCGTCGACGCCGACCAGATCCCGCCGGGCACCAAGGGACTGGACATCGGCCCGGTGGCGGCCGACACGTTCGGCGGCGCGGCGGCCGCGGCCGGCACGATCTTCTGGAACGGGCCGATGGGCGTCTTCGAGGTGGCGCCGTTCGCGGCCGGCACCCGCACCGTGGCCGAGTCGATCGCCGGCAGCCGGGGGTTCACCGTGGTCGGCGGCGGGGACTCGGCCGCCGCGGTACGCCGGCTCGGCATCGACGAGAAGGCATTCGACCACATCTCCACCGGTGGCGGCGCTTCCCTGGAGTTTCTGGAGGGCCGCGTGCTGCCGGGCGTCGCCGTGCTGGAGGACTGACGGTGGCCGCCCGAACGTCCGCCCGCCGGCCCCTGGTCGCCGGCAACTGGAAGATGAACCTCACCCACCTCGAGGCGATCGCGCTGGTCCAGAAGGTCGCGTTCAGCCTCAAGGAGACCGAACTGGATGCGGTCGAGGTCGTGGTGCTGCCGCCGTTCACCGCGATCCGCAGCGTGCAGACGCTCATCGACGGCGACAAGCTGATGCTCGGCTACGGTGCGCAGGACCTCTCCCCGCACCCGGCCGGGCCTTACACCGGCGACGTGAGCGGGCTGATGCTGAGCAAGCTCGGCTGCACGTACGTGGTGGTCGGGCACTCCGAGCGCCGGCAGCACCACCACGAGGACGACGCGCTGGTCGCGAGGAAGGTGCGGGCGGCGTACCGGCACGACCTGGTCCCGATCCTGTGCGTCGGCGAGCAGGACACCGTGCGTGCCGAAGGCGGCCACGTCCGGTACTGCCTCCGGCAGCTCGAAGCGGCCGTCGCGGGGCTGCCGGCCGATCAGGCCCGCAGGATCGTGCTCGCGTACGAACCCGTGTGGGCCATCGGCACCGGCAAGGTCGCCACCCCGCAGGACGCCCAGGAGATGTGCTCCCAGCTCCGCACCGGGTTGGCCGAGCTCTACTCCGGCGACCTGGCCGACGGCGTGCGGATCCTCTACGGCGGGTCGGTGAAGGCGTCGAACGCGGGGGACATCGTCGCCCAGCCGGACATCGACGGCGCCCTGGTCGGCGGTGCCAGCCTGGACGGCGAGGAGTTCTCGCAGATCTGCCGCACGGCGGTCCCGCTCGCATCGGCGCAGGCCGGCAGATCGCGGCGGTGAGCGGCAGACGGCCCGTGCCGGCAGCCCTCGCGGTGCTCGCGCTGCTGGCAGGTCTCGCGGCGGGCTGCCGTCCCAGCCCCGCTCCGCCCGACCCGGCCGCGGTGCCGGGGATGGACACCGGGACCACCGGCGTACGGGAGCCGTCCGCCGTGCGCGGCGGCACGCTCCGGCTGGTCAGCGGCGGAGTGGACAGCCTCGACCCGGCCCGGTCGTACTCGCCCGGGGTGTGGAACGTCATGCGCCTCTACACCCGGCAGCTGGTCGCGTTCGCGCCGAGGCCGGGCGGGGAGGGGACCCGGGCGGTGCCGGACCTCGCCACGGCACCGGGCCGCACCACCGACGGCGGCCGCACCTGGACCTACACCCTGCGGCCCGGCGTCCGCTGGGAGGACGGTTCGTCGCTGACCTCGAGGGACGTGAAGTACGGCATCGAGCGGCTGTTCGCCTCCGACGTCATCAGCGGCGGCCCGACCTGGGCCGTGCAGCTGCTGGACGAGCGGTCGTCGCCGTACGACGGACCGTATGTGGACAAGACTCCGGGCAGGCTCGGGTTGCGCAGTATTCAGACGCCGAGCCCGCGCACCGTCGTCTTCAAGCTGGTTCGGCCGTTCGCCGACTGGGACGAGGTGCTGGCGCTGCCGGCGGCGAGCCCTGTCCGGCCCGAGGCCGACCGCGGCGCCGGCTACGGTCGCCGGCCGCTGTCGCTCGGGCCGTACCGGATCGCCGGCGTCGCCAGGGACGGGACCGTCACCTTCGAGCGCAACCGGTACTGGTCCCCCGCGGTGGACCGGGTCCGGGCGGCGCTGCCGGACCGGGTGCTGCTGCGGCCGGACGTGCTGCCTGACGAGCGGGACAGGCAGGTGCTGGCCGGCGAGGCCGACGCGGACGTGACCGGCAGCGGGCTGCAGCCGGAGGCGGCGGCGAAGGCGCTGGCCGACCCGGCGCTCGCGGCGCGGCTGGACGACCCCAGCACCGGCACGGTCCGCTTCGTCGCCATGCCGGCGAGCGTCCCGCCGTTCTCGGACGTGCACTGCCGGCGGGCGGTGCAGTACGCGCTGGACAAGGCGGCGGTCAAGGGGGCACTGGGCGGGACATACTCGGCGTCGCTGGCGACCACGCTGTGGCCGCGCGGGCTGCCCGGCTACCCGGCGACCGCTCCGTACCCCGGCGGCGAGGGCAACCGCGGCGACCTTGTGGCGGCCCGCACCGAGCTGACCCGCTGCGACCGTCCGGCCGGCTTCGCGACGACGCTCGGCACGGTGAACGACGGCCGCGGCAGGGTGGCCGCGTACGCGGTGGCCCGGGCGCTCGGCCGGGTGGGCATCGTGGTGACGGTGAAGGAGTACCCGCGGGGTACGTTCCTGCCGGCGGTGGCGGGCTCGCCTGCGGCGGTGCGCAAGGACGGCCTCGGCCTTGTGGTGGGGGAGTGGGCCGCGGACTTCCCGTCGCCGTACGCGTTCCTCGTCCCGCTGGTCGACAGCCGCAGCATCCGCCCGACGGCGAACCCCGATGTGGCCGAGCTCGGCGGCGGGGACCTGGAGCGGGGGGTGGACGAGGCGACCGCGACGCTCAGCCCGGTGCAGGCGACCGCCGCCTGGCGGGACGTGGCCGAGGCGGCGATGACGTCGGCGGCGTACGCGCCGCTCGTCGAGGACCGGGCGTTGCTGATCGGCAGCCCGCGGCTGCGCAACGCGTACGCGCACCCGGCCTACCGCGGATACGACGTAGCGTCCCTCGGCGTCGAGTAGGCTTCACTGGTTGGACCTGACACCAACCGCACCACCCTCTCGCGACGACCCGGAAGGGCACTGCCCCAGCGATGATCCTTGCCCTGTCCATCGTTCTCATACTCAGTAGTGGGCTGCTCGTCGTCCTGATCCTCCTGCACCGCGGCAAGGGCGGCGGCCTGTCCTCGCTGTTCGGCGGGTCCGTCTCGTCGTCGCTGTCCGGGTCGTCCGT
>DASPYH010000086.1:0-3384 GCA_035636875.1 Mycobacteriales bacterium
GGTCCGGCTCCAGCGCGCGGCCCACCGCCGCCACCAGAGCCGCCCGGTGCGAGGCCCGGTCCCGCGCGAGCCGTACGGTCCGTGCCTGCTGCTCCGGCTGCAGCACGGCGAAGCACAGGCCTTCGAGCTCCCGCTTGAGCACGTGGATGCCGAGCCGGTCGGCCAGCGGCACCAGCACGTCCTGGGTGGCTCGGGCGGTCCGCTCCTGCTTGTGCGGGGGCTGGTAGCGCAGCGTGCGCATGTTGTGCAGCCGGTCGGCCAGCTTGATCACGAGCACCCTCAGGTCCCGGCCGCCGGCGACGATCATCTTGCGGATCGTCTCGGCCTCGGCGTCCGCGCCGAACCGGACCCGGTCGAGCTTGGTGACGCCGTCGACCAGGTGGGCCACCTCGAGGCCGAAGTCGGTCTGGGTCTGGCTGATCGTGTAGCCGGTGTCCTCGACGGTGTCGTGCAGCAGCGCGGCGACCAGGGTCGTGGTGTCCAGGCCCAACTCGGCGAGGATCGTGGCCACCGCCAGCGGGTGCGTGATGAACGGCTCCCCGCTGCGCCGGCGCTGGCCCCGGTGGTGCTCCTCGGCCACCCGGAAGGCCCGCTCGAGGGTGGCCACGTCCGGGTGCTGGTGCCGCTGGCAGTGCACGCTCACCAGCGGACCCAGCGCGCCGCTGTCCGGCGACTCGCGGCCGGCGCCGACCGACCTGCCGACCAGTCCGCGCACCCGGCGGTGCAGCGGCGTGTGGGTCGGCTCTCCCGGCTGGCCGCGCGCCGGCTCGACCGGCTCGGCCGGCCGGGGCGGCGCCGGCCCGGCGTGCTCGCGCGGTCGCCGCAGGGCCGCCTCGGTGCTCGGGCCCGCGGTGGGGTCCGAGCTCACCGGCAGCTCCCGCAGGGCGCCGCCACCCCGCCCGCCGCACCGCCAGCGTCCCCGATCACCCACACCGGCAGCTTGATCGCCACGGTCGCCGTGCGGCCACCGGGCACCGGTGCCGTCGCGGCTTCCGCTACGGCCCCGTCGAAACCGGCGGCCAGCAGATCCCCGGCGGCCAGCCCGCCGACCGCCGCCGCCTCCCGCAGCACCGCCACCGTCCGGTCCCGAAATGCGACCACGCCGGTGGTGATCCGACGGACCCGGGCCAGGTGCGGCTCGCCGCCGGGCTCGCGGGCCGAGGCCACGGCGACCCGGAGCGCCTCGACCGCGCGGTAGAACTCGGCGGCCCGCTCGTACGCCTCCCGGCCGAACTGGTGCTGGTCCGTGGCGACCTGGTTGCAGCCGAGGTAGCGGCAGGCGTGGTAGAGGTCGCCGGCCTCGGTCACCACACGGTCCGACTCGCGCCCACCGGTCGCGAACGGCATCGCCGGGCACAGGTGCGGCGAGTCGGCCATCCGCTGCATCTGGTTGCGCGCCGGGTCCTGGACGATCGCCCATCGCATCGTGTCCGGGTCGTAGTCGGCGAAGACGGCCGTGGAGTCCGGGCTGTGCACGTTGCACAGCGAGACGACGCCGCGGCCGCCCGGCCCGTCGTTCGCGTAGACGTACACCTGCGGGACGTCCATCGCGGGGCACGCCTGGAACGGCTTGGCCGAGGGCACGCCCTCCTCGAGCGCCGCCACATGCGTCAGGTACGCATCCGCGAGCTCCTCGTCGCCGATCACGCTGCCCCGCAGCTCGGCCTCCGTGAAGTAGAGCAGCGGAAAGTTGAAGTGCCTCAGCTCGTCACGGTGGGTGTCCCTGAACTCGTACAGCCGCTCACAGAGCGTGCGCCACGCCAGCGGGTCCACGTGGTCCAGACCGCGGGCCAGGAAATCGGGCACGCCCTCGACGGAACCGCAGTGGAATGCGAATCCGCGCACCCCCATCTCCCAGAGCCGCTCGGTCGTTTCCAGGACCGTTCCGTAATTGCGCGGCCACACCGTGATCTGCACCTTGATCGGCACCCCGTCCTCCACCGCGTGGCGGATGGTGGCGATCGTGCGGTCGTACGCGACCGGGCTGCCGCGCAGCGCGTTGTTCACCTGCGGGTCGACCGAGTCGAGGCTGACGATCAGCTTGTAGAGGTCGCCGGACTCCAGCGCCGGCCCGAAGGTGCGCTCGAAGCGGGCCGGGGAGACCGCCCCGTTGGTGATCGACATGACGCTCAGCCCGGACTCGGCCGCCCAGGCCAGCTTCTCCGCCGACCCCTCCGGGTCCATCGTCGGCTCGGCTCCGAGCAGGTAGAAGTCCTGCAGGCCGCCGCCGAGCCCGCGCAGGTGGCCGGTGAAGTCGTCCCACGGCACCCGCAGTCGGGCACCGGGCAGCGCCGGCGCCATCGACGGCCGGTCGAGCCGCTCACCGGTGTAGCACCCCGGGCAGCGCAGCTGGCAACGGTCGTCGCCCTGGTAGGTGACCCGGAGGATCTCCCGCTCGTCGAGGTACGCCGGCTGGTAGGGGTCCGGGTGCTGGCGCACCCGGACGTCGACGGGCGGCAGCGCGTCCGGCCCGGGGTCCACCACCCCGACCCGGTCCTGCACCGGACTGTAACGATCGGTCGACGACCAGGTGATGCGTCGGCCCGCGGCCATCCTGCTCCCTCTCCGGTGCATCAGTGCGAACACGAAGCGTGCTCGTGATCTTTCGAGCACATTCATTCAGACATTGATTGCCAAGCAATGCAATAACGACTTTGAGTTGCGTTATAAGTGCAGCGAGTAAGCGGTTTGGCGGACGTACTCCACGTCCAACTGGCGGTACTCACAGTGACAAAGTCGTGTCCCCGCGGTCGATTCCCCGTACACGGTGCGTGATGATAGACGGTCGCGGATGCGCGACGCTCACGTGCCCGACGTGATGCGGTACACGTCGTACACGCCCTCGACCCCGCGGATCGCGCGGAGCAGGTGGCCGAGGTGCTTGGGGTCGCCGAGCTCGAAGGTGAATCGGCTCACCGCGACCCGGTCCCGGCTGGTCGTGACCGACGCCGACAGGATGCTGACGCGCTCGTCGGACAGCACCCGGGTCACGTCCGAGAGCAACCGGTGCCGGTCGAGCGCCTCCACCTGGATGGCGACCAGAAAGACGGAGTCGGTGGACGGCGCCCACTCCACCTCGACGAGCCGGTCGGGCTCGGCGGTCAGCGCGTCCGCGTTCGTACAGGACCGGCGGTGCACCGAGACGCCGCCGCCGCGGGTGACGAAGCCGAGGATGTCGTCGCCGGGGACCGGCGTGCAGCACTTCGCCAGCTTCACCCACACGTCCGAGGCGCCCTTGACTACCACGCCCGGGTCGCCGGACAGCCGCCGCCGGGCCAGCCGGCTGGGCATCGCGGTCTCCGCGATGTCCTCGACCGCACCCTCCGGCCCGCCCAGCGAGGCGACCAGCCGCTGCACCACCGACTGCGCCGAGACGTGGTTCTC
>DASPYH010000087.1:0-2810 GCA_035636875.1 Mycobacteriales bacterium
CAAGGCCTTCCTGGTGACCCGGGTCGGCGACGTCGGCTTCCTGGTCGGCATCCTGCTGCTCGGCCTCTCCGTCGGCACCTTCCGTATCACCGGCGTGCTGCATGCCGTACCGACCCTGTCCGCGACCACGGTGACGACCGCGACCCTGCTGCTGCTGCTCGGGGTCGCCGGCAAGAGCGCGCAGTTCCCGCTGCACACCTGGCTGCCGGACGCGATGGCCGGGCCCACGCCGATCAGCGCGCTGATCCACGCGGCCACCATGGTCGCGGCCGGCGTGTACGTCGTGCTCCGGCTGTTCCCGGCGTTCGCGGCGGCGCCCGCGACGCTGGCGGTGCTCGGCCTGGTCGCCGCGATCACCATGCCGCTCGGCGCGCTCGCCGCGCTCGGCCAGGACGACCTGAAGCGGGTGCTCGCCTGGTCCACGGTCAGCCAACTGGCGTACATGCTCGCCGCGCTCGCGGTCGGCGGGGTCGCGGCTGGCGCCTTCCACCTGGTCACGCATGCCGCGTTCAAGGCGGGGCTGTTCCTGTGCGCCGGCGCGGTGCTGCACGCGACCGGCCTGGTGTTGATGAGTGCCCTGGGCGGCCTGCGCCGCACCATGCCCGTCACGTACGCGGCGTTCGTGCTCGGTGGGCTCGCGCTCGTCGGCGTGCCGCCGCTGTCCGGCGGACTGTCCAAGGACGCGGTGCTGGAGGCGGTCTGGACGGCGACGTCCGGGCACGGCCCGTCGCCGGTGGCGCGCTGGGTGGCCGTCGTGCTGCTGGTCAGCGCGCTGGCCACGGTGGTGCTGACCGCGGCGTACCTCACCCGGGCCGTGCTGCGCGTCTTCCACGGCGAGCCGCGCTCCGACTTCGCCCCACACGAGCCCGGGCCGCTGATGCGGTGGCCGGTCGTCGCGCTGGCTCTCGCGACGGTGGCCGTCGGGGTCGTCGGGATGAGCCGGGACTGGTTGCCGCGGTGGGTCGGGCATCCCGAGGAGTCGGTGTCGCCGGTCCCCGGCACCATGCTCGTGTCGCTGGCGCTGGCCGCCCTCGGTGCCGGCCTGGTCGCCACCGCGTGGCGCCGCGCTCCCGCCGCCGACCCGGCGGCCGCGCTCGGCCCGCGGGTCCTGGCCGCGCTGCGGCACGGCTTCTACCTCGACGCCGTGCAGGACCGGCTCGTGGTGCGGCCGGTGCTCCGGGTGGCCGCGCTGGTGGCGGCCGCCGACGCCCGGCTGGTGGACGGCGCCGTCGAGAGCGCCGGCACCGGATCGCAGCGCGCCGGGCGCCTGCTGGCCCGGCTGGCGAATGGGAACGTTCAGGGTTACCTGACCGGCATCACCGTCGGCGTGCTGCTGATCGCGGTCGCCGTCAGCCTGGCGGTGGCGGCGTGACGGCGGCCCCTGCGGCGGCACCGACGGCCGCGCAGTCGGCACCGCGGGTCGCGGCGCCGTGCGGGGGGGCCGGACCGTGATCGTCGCGCTGCTGCTCCTCCCGCTGGCCGGCGCCTGCCTCCTCGGCGGGATGGCGCTGCGACCGTCCACGAGCGACAGCGCCGCCGCGCGCTGGATCCCGGTCGGCGTGACCGCCGCGACGCTCGGCCTGGCGCTCGCGTTGCTCCCCGGCACCAGCGCTCCCGGCGGCGGCAGGGTGATCGCCGCGCGCCACGAGACGGACCTGTCCTGGATCCCCGCGATCGGCGCGCGCTTCCACGTCGGCGTCGACGGGGTCAGCCTGCCGCTGGTCGTGCTGACCGCCCTGCTCACCCTGCTCTGCACGGTGCTGACCACCCGCTCGCTGCCGGCGCCGGGGCGGCCGGCGGCGTTCAACGGCCTGGTCCTGCTGCTCGAGGTGGGCCTGCTCGGCACGTTCGTGGCGCTGGACCTGGTGCTGTTCTTCGTCGCCTTCGAGGTCGTGCTCGCCCCGATGTACTTCCTCATCGCGGTCTGGGGCGGCGGCCAGCGCGCCCGGCACGCGGCGGTCAAGTTCATCCTCTACACGCTGCTCGGCTCGGTCTTCGTCGCCGTCGGCATCCTGAGCGTGTACGCGGCGACCGGGACCTTCGACGTGATGGCCCTGTCCGAGCGCGGCGGCGCCGGCATCGCCCACGGCACCCAGGTCCTCGCGTTCGCCGCGCTGTTCGTCGGCTTCGCCGTGAAGAGTCCACTGTGGCCACTGCACACGTGGCTGCCGGACGCGCACACCGAGGCCCCCACGGTCGGCTCGGTGCTGCTGGCCGGCGTGCTGCTGAAGATGGGCACGTACGGGCTGATCCGGGTGGCGCTGCCGGTGCTGCCCGAGGGCGCCCGCGCGCTGGCTCCCGCGCTCGGCGGGCTCGCCGTCGCCGGCATCGTGGTCGGCTCGCTGTGCTGCCTGGTGCAGACCGACGCCAAGCGGCTGATCGCGTACTCCTCGGTCGGCCACATGGGCTTCGTGCTGCTCGGCATCGCCACCCTCACCCCGACCGGCGTGAACGCGGCGCTGCTCGGCAACGTCGCGCACGGACTCATCACCGGGCTGCTGTTCTTCCTGATCGGCGGAGTGAAGGAGCGCTACGGCACGGCGGACCTCCGGGTGCTGGGCAGCGGGCTGGCCGAGCGGTTGCCCCGCCTCGGCGCCCTGTTCGTGCTCGCCTCGGTGGCCAGCCTCGGGCTGCCCGGGCTGGCCGGCTTCTGGGGCGAGGCGTTCACGCTGCTGGCGGCGTACCAACCGGCCGCGGTGCTGTCCCGGTCGCTGTTCGTCGCGCTGCTGGCGGCCGCCGCAGTCGGCACCGCGTTCACCGCCGCGTACTTCCTCCGCCTGCTCCGCCGACTGGTGCTGGGGCCGGACATC
>DASPYH010000088.1:0-2491 GCA_035636875.1 Mycobacteriales bacterium
CGCCTTGTGACCGAAGCGGAAGTTCTCCCCCACCACCACCGCGGCCGCGTGCAGCTTCTCGACCAGCACCAGGTGCACGAACTCGGCCGGGTCGAGCCGGCTGAACTCGATGGTGAACGGCAGCACGCACAGCACGTCGACGCCGAGCTGCTCGAGGATCTCCGCCCGGCGCCGGATCGGGGTGAGGACCGGCGGGTGCGAGCCCGGCCGGACGACCTCGCTCGGGTGCGGGTCGAAGGTCAGCACCACCGACGGCAGGCCGGTGTCGTGGGCGCGCTCCACGGCCCGCCCGAGGATCTGCTGGTGCCCGCGGTGGACGCCGTCGAAGACGCCGATCGTGACCACGCACCGGCCCCACCCCGACGGCGTGCTGTCCAGCCCTCGCCACCGCTGCACCGCTGCTCCTCTCGGCCTCGCGGCGCCACTCTAGGGTGTCGGGTCGAGAGGATTTCGCCAGCGCAGACCGGGGAAGCGGGCGAACCCCCGATCAGTGGTGATCCACTCGCAGCCGTGTTCGATCGCCAATGCGGCGAGGTACGCGTCCGGAACGAGGTTCGCGGTCGCTCCTACCTCTCGGCAGATGCGCGTGAACAGGCCCCAGTGCCGCTGTCCCGGATGAATGTGGATGGCGTTGTCGTTCTCCCAGAGAACCTGAACGAACGCCTGTGCCTCGGCAAGAGTGCTCGGCGGGTCGAACGCCCGACGGTTGGTCGCGATGCGGACGACCGCGGCCAGGACGAGGTCCGAGACGCCCACCGGCTCATCGCCGTTGAGGGCGTCGAGCAGCCAGGGCTTCAGGGCCTCGTGTGCAGGTGACTGTCTCTTGTGCGCATGGAGCAGAACGTTGACGTCGCAGAGGATCACGGGCCGGCCCGGAACAGCTCGTCGTCCTCCTCGTCCAGCAGATCGCTCAGCGCGGCGTTGTTGTTCAAGTCGACCCCAGGTCGCGGCCCCCCTGGTGACGTCGGCAAGTCCGCGATCGGGATTCGGCCCCCGGCGGTTGCACGCCGGGCGAAGGCCTCACGCATGGCGTCCTCGACGACCTCGCTCACGGTCTTGTGGGAGCGGGCGGCACGCTCCTTGGCCTGACGCAACAACTCGTCGTCAATGGTCAGGGTGGTCCGCATGCATCAAAGCATACCTTCCGAGCATCGAGATGCTCGCGGGTTGGGGTTGACCGGCGGGGGTACCGTGAACGGGTCATGCGCGCGGTACTGATCCTTCGCCGCCGCGGCGGGTTCTGACCTCAGAACGGCGCCCCGCCGCGGCGAGCACGTGCTTGGCCGTTCGTCGCACCCCGACCGACTTCTCCCGGTCCCCCGGGCGCCCGCCCCGGTCCCGTGCACCCGAACGGCTCCCGGCCCGCGCACCCGGCGGATCTCTCTCCGTCGCGGAAGGACACCGGACGTGAACGCCCGCACCGAAAAGACCCCCGAGGAAGCCCGCGAAGCCTTGCAGCGCTCGCTCGACCGCCGCGGTTAGTGGGCACCGCTCGGGTCAGCCGGGCGGAAGACGACCAGCGGGCGGGCGGCGCCGTCGGCCTCCCGGACGAGCGCGACCGCGCGGCCGTCGGGGTCGAACGCCCCGTACGGACCGGGCAGGCCGACCGGCTCGAGCGCCCCCCCGTGCCCCAGCCTGGCCGCGGCCGCCGCGTCCAGGTCCCGGCGCGGGAAGGCGGTCGCGACCGCCGCGTCCAGCGTCACCGTGACGGGGTCGGGCCGGTCGGCGAGTTCGTCGAGCGTCAGCGCGTCGTCGAGTGTGAAGGGCCCTACCCGGGTGCGGCGCAGTGCCGTCAGGTGACCGCCGACACCGAGTGCCGCGCCGAGGTCGCGCGCCAGAGCTCGGACGTACGTGCCGGACGAGCACCGCACCGCCACGTCCGCGTCGAGCAGGTCCGGTGCCGGCCGGCGTACGGCGAGCAGGTCGAGCCGGGACACAGTGACCCGGCGCGGCGCCAGCTCGACCTCCTCCCCCGCCCGGACCCGGGCGTACGCCCGCCGGCCGGCCACCTTGACGGCCGAGACCGCGGACGGCACCTGCTCGATCTCGCCGGTCAGCGCCGCGAGGCCGGCCTGCAGCCGGTCCTCGTCGACCGCCGCGGCCGACGAGCCGCCGGTGATCTCGCCCTCGGCGTCGTCGGTCGCCGTGGCCACGCCGAGCCGGATGGTCGCGTCGTAGCCCTTGTCGCTCAGCGCGAGGTACCCGAGCAGCCGGGTGGCCCGGTCGACCCCGAGCACCAGGACGCCGGTCGCCATCGGGTCGAGCGTGCCCGCGTGCCCGACCCTGCGGGTGCGGGCGAAGCGGCGGACCCGGGCCACGACGTCGTGGGAGGTCAAGCCGGCCGGCTTGTCGACGACCACCAACCCCGTCGACGCCGGGGTCACGCCGGCAGCCTGGGCGCCGCCTCCACCGCGTCCCGCACCGCGGCCACCGTGCTGTCCAGGTCGGCCATCGAGGTGAAGCCGGCCGCGAAACGGTGGCCGCCGCCGCC
>DASPYH010000089.1:0-2546 GCA_035636875.1 Mycobacteriales bacterium
TCGCTACTGCCCCATTTGCCGAGCCGTCGCGGTGCTGCGCGGCGAGCGACCGGAGGTCACCGACCGGCTCGCCGACGCGGTCACCGCCGCCGCCACCGCCCTCGCCGCCGTCGCCGACGCGCTCGCCCGCCCCAAGCGCGAGGGCCGCCGACCGGACCGACCCGATGCGACCGGCCCGGATGGTCCGGCGGACGAGCCGGCCGGCGAAGGCCGGCCGTGGCGGTCCGCCACCCCTGCGGCCAGGACGCGCGACGGCGGCCGCGTCCAGGAGCGCCGGGTGCAGGCGATCCCGATCGACCCTGTCCTGGACCTCGGGATCTGACGCCGTGGCGCTGGCGATCGGGGTCGACATCGGCGGCACCAAGGTCGCCGCGGGCGTCGTCGACGAGTCCGGCGGGGTGCTGGCGCTGGTGCGCCGGCCGACGCCGGGCGAGGACGTGACCGGCACCGAGGACGCCATCGCCGAGTCGGTGGCCGAGCTGTCCGAGCGCTACGACGTGGTGGCGGTGGGGATCGGCGCCGCCGGGTGGATCGCCAACGACCGGGCCACCGTGCTGTTCTCGCCCCACCTGGCCTGGCGGGACGAGCCGCTGCGGGACGCGCTGCTGGACCGGATCGGCCTGCCGGTCACCGTGGAGAACGACGCCAACGCCGCCGCCTGGGCCGAGTACCGCTACGGCGCGGCCCGGGGCGAGCGCGTGGTCACCTGCGTGACGCTTGGCACGGGCATCGGCGGTGGGCTGGTGGTCTCCGGCGTGCTCTACCGTGGCGCCTTCGGGGTCGCGTCCGAGTGGGGACACATGGCGGTGGTGCCCGACGGGCGGCGGTGCGCGTGCGGCAACCGCGGCTGCTGGGAGATGTACGCCAGCGGCACCGCGCTCGCCCGGGACGCCCGTGAGCTGGCCGAGGTGTCCCCCGTCGCGGCGTACCGGCTGCTGCAGCTGGTCGACGGCAACCCGGCCGCGCTGACCGGCACCGACGTGACGATCGCCGCCCGCGAGGGCGACCCCGCCGCGGTGGAGATCTTCACGGCGATGGGGCGTTGGCTCGGCCGCGGGATCGCGAACCTGGCCGCGATCATCGACCCCAGCGTGGTCGTCATCGGCGGCGGCGTCTCCGAGGCCGGCGACCTGCTGCTCGCCTCGGCCCGCGAGGCGTTCACGGCGAACCTCACCGGCCGCGGCTTCCGCCCTGCGGCGGCCATCCGGCTCGCCGCCCTCGGCCCGGACGCCGGCCTCGTGGGGGCGGCCGACCTGGCGCGCCGCCGGGTCTGATCCCACGCCGGTCGCCTCGTGCCAACCCCGCGCTCGGGGGTCGACGGTCGTCCCGGGTCGCGTCGTGCGGACGGGGCTCGGGGTTCGACGGTCGTCTCGCGCGCGAAAGAGGCTCGGCGGTAGATGGCCGCCTCGGGCCGTCTCGGGCCGTGTCGGTCGGACGGGGCTCGGCCGTTGACGGTCGCCCCGACCGCCCAGCCTGAGTCGGGGGCTCAGCGTTCGACCACCGTCATCTCGATCGAGTAGGTCTCCGCGCGGTACGCGTGGCTGCCGAGCTCCACCGCGCGCCCGGACCCGTCGTACGTGGTGCGCTCCATCGTCAGCAGCGGCGACCCCTTGCGCAGGCGGAGCAGCCGGGCCTCCGCCGCGCTCGCGCCGCGGGCACCGATGCGCTGGGTGGCGATGCGCAGGTGCACGCCGGTGGCCCGGATCAGCTCGTACAACCCGCGCGACTCGAGCGCCTTGTCCGCCAGCGCCTCGGCGAGGTCCACCGGCAGCCAGTTGCGCATCACCGCCAGCGGCTCGTCCCGGGCGAGGCGCAGTCGCTCGAGGTGCAGCACCTCGATGCCCGCCTGCACGCCGAGCCGCTCGGCGACATGGCCGGGCGCGGGCACCAGCTCCCGGGTGAGCACCTGCGTGCTGGGCGTCTGGCCCGACCGGGACAGGTCGTCGAAGAGGCTGCTCAGCTCCATCCGGCGCTTCACCCGGCCGTGCACGACCTGGGTGCCGATGCCGCGCCGGCGCACCAGCAGGCCCTTGCCGACCAGTTCCTCGATGGCACGGCGCATGGTCGGCCGGGATAGGCCCCACCGGTCGGCCAGGCTGATCTCGTTCTCCAGCCGGTCACCGGGCGCCAGCTCGCCGCTCTCGATCGCCGCCTCGATCTGGCGGGACACCTGGAAGTACAGGGGAACCGGGCTGGACCGATCCAGATCGACAGTCAGGTCAGCCATGCGCAACCCCCGGGAGCTCGGCCCGACCGCGGAGAGATGAGCGGCAGCGTACTCCGGACGACTCACCATCACGACGTCAGTATGTCAGGACATTCTGACGAAGTCTTGACAGGGTCCGTAACGTGCGCGACGCTCACCGGCAACGCCGTCGGGATCGCGAAGACCGCGGGAGGAGGTGGACGTGGACCTCGCCGAGAGCGCCGACAGCCTCCAGCCGTACGACGTGGTGACCGTCGGGCGCACCGGTGTCGACATCTACCCGTTGCAGATCGGTGTGGGCTTGGCGGACGTCCGGACCTTCGGCAAGTTCCTCGGCGGC
>DASPYH010000090.1:0-7354 GCA_035636875.1 Mycobacteriales bacterium
ACCTCGTCGATCCACTCGCGACGGAAGCCGGTGGCCAGCAGGTCCGTCGGGGCACCGAGCCGGCGCGCGAGGTCCCACAGCGCCGCGGGCGCGTCGCGCTCCGCACCACCCGGTGCGAGGGCGGCGGCGAGGTCCGCCATCGCCTCGGCCGCCGCGTCCCGGTTGTACGCGGCGGTGTAGGGCAGCAGCGCGGCGTGCACGGCGGCGTGGGGCAGCCGGTACACCCCCCCGAGGGTGTGCGCGAGCTTGTGGTGCACACCCATGCCGACGTTGCCGAGCACGGTGCCGGCCAGCCATGCGCCGTAGAGCGCGCCGGACCGGGCGACCCGGTCAGACGGTCGGGCGACGCACGCCGGCAGCGCCGCCGCGAGCGCGCGGGCGCCCTCGGTCGCGATGATGCGGAGAATCGGGGAGGCATCGGAGGCGTACCGGGCCTCCACGCAGTGCGCCAGCGCGTTCAGCCCGCTGGTCGCGGTGAGGCCGGGCGGCAGCGAGACGGTCAGCGCGGGGTCGTACACGACCGTGCGGGGAAGCACCCGCGGGTCCCGGCCGGTCGTCTTGCGCCCACCCTCGGTGAGCCCCCAGATCGGGGTCATCTCACTGCCGGAGTACGTGCTGGGCACGGCGAGGATCGGCAGGCCGAGGTCGCGGGCCACCGCCTTCGCCAGCCCGACCGCGGAACCGCCGCCCACGCTGAGCAGCAGGTCGGCACCGGCGTCGGCGGCCTGCCGGGTCGCCGCGGCGGCGACCTCGACCGGGACGTGCTCGACCACGTCGGCGACCCGGGCCAGCACGCGTCCGCCGAGGCCGGCGGCGATCCCGTCCGCGACGTTCCCGTCGTGCCCCCCGCCGATCAGC
Organism: Mycobacteriales bacterium; assembly: GCA_035636875.1. Classification (GTDB taxonomy): domain Bacteria; phylum Actinomycetota; class Actinomycetes; order Mycobacteriales; family CADCTP01; genus CADCTP01. Next base: position 859 of record DASPYH010000090.1, read on the forward strand.
AGCACCCGCAGCGCGCCGAGCCGGTCGGCCTCGGCCGGCACCCGGCCGACCGCGCCGTCGCCGAAGACCACCCGGGCGGAATCGAGCTCGTGCACGAACTCCCTCACGCCGCCGCCCCCCTGGTGCTCAGCGCGCGCAGCACGGCGAGCTCGGCGACGGCCGGCGGCGAGGTCACCCCGAGCCGGGGCGCGACGGCGAGCGGCCACCCGGTCCGCGCCACCGCCTCGGCCGGGTCGACTCCGGGGTGCACCGCGCAGAGCACCAGCTCCTGGCTGTCCGGATCCGGTCGCAGCACGCCGAGATCGGTGATCACGACGGTCGGGCCGCGACCGGTGAGCCCGAGCGCGGCGCGCGAGCCCTGCCCGCGCAGGTGCCCGACGCTGGTGACGAAGTCGAGCCGGTCGACGAACGCGCGCCGGGTCTGCCGGAGGACGACGACGACCTCGCCCGCGCTGGAGGCGATCTCGGGCGCGCCGCCGGCACCTGGCAGCCGCACCCGCGGCGTGCCGTAGTCGCCGATGACCGTGGTGTTGATGTTGCCGAACCGGTCGATCTGCGCCGCGCTGAGGAACCCGACGTCGATCCGGCCGGCCTGCAGCCAGTAGGCGAAGATCTCCGGGACCGAGACCACCGCATCCGCCGTCTCGGCCAGCTCACCGTCGCCTATGGACAGTGGCGGCCGGTCCGGCTTGGCGCCGATCGTGCCGGACTCGTAGATGAGCACCAGCCTCGGCGCGTGGGTGCGGCGGGCCAGGTTCGCGGCGAGGCTGGGCAGCCCGATGCCGACGAAGCAGACCGCGCCGTCGCGTAGCTCGCGCGCCGCCGCGACCGTCATCACCTCGTCCGCGGTGGGCACCGGCAACGCCGGGTCGACGATCGACCCAGGCACCCCGGCCGGCGCGGTCGCGGTCATGCCGCGCCAGCCCGGTGCGTCTCCTCGGCGAGCAGCCGCAGGTGCTCGGCGAACCCGCCGGTGTCCAGCACGTGCCGGCGAAGCCACCCGGAGAAGCTCGTCCGGTCCCGGCTGATCGTGTCCCACGCGGTGTAGAAGGCGTTGTCGCGGGACGAGTAGCCGTGGGCGTACGAGGGGTGCGCCCCGCCCGGCTCGACCGCGACCGCGCTCACCACCCACGAGGGCAGCACCACTCGGCAGCGCGGGTCCAGCGCGTCCACCCGCTCCTCGACCGTGACGATCGACGAGCGAGCGGCCAGCACGGCCTCCTTCTGGACCCCGCTGATCCCCCACAGCCCGACGTTGCCGGCCCGGTCGACCTGCTGGGCGTGCACCACGGCGACGTCGAGGCGCAGCGCGGCCACCGCGGTCAGCTGTTCGCCGGTGAACGGGCAGCGGACGGGTGCCACGTTCGCCGTGTGCGCGGACAGGTCGGTGCCGGCGTACCCGCGCAGCACGCCGAAGGGCAGGCCGGACGCGGCGGCCACGTACCTGGTGGCCATGCCGGCGTGGCTGTGCTCCTCGAGCTCCAGCGGCCCTGGCCAGCCGTGTTCGACCGCGTCCCGGAAGCGGTGCAGGGAGCCGACCCCGGGGTTGCCGCCCCAGGAGAAGACCAGCCGCCGGGCCGTCCCGGCACCGATCATCTGGTCGTACAGCACGTCCGGCGTCATCCGCACCAGCGTCAGGTCACGCCGGTGCTGCCGGACGATCTCGTGCCCCGCGGCGTACGGGATCAGGTGGGTGAAGCCCTCCAGCGCCACGACGTCGCCGTCGCGCACCAGCTCCGCGACCGCCTCGCGCAGCGAGACGAGCTCGGCCACTCCTCAGCCCCGCCGGTAGAACGGCGGGAGCACCGCGTCGACGTTGATCCACACCGCCTTCGCCTCGGTGTACTCGTGCATGGCCTCGAAGCCCATCTCGCGGCCGTAGCCGGACTGGCCCACGCCGCCGAACGGGGAGCCGGGGTTGACCCGCTTGTAGGAGTTGACCCACACCATCCCGGCGCGCAGGTCGCGGGCCATCCGGTGCGCGCGGGACAGGTCGCGTGTCCACAGCCCGCTGCCCAACCCGTAGACGACGCCGTTCGCGATCCGCAGCGCCTCGTCGTCGTCCGCGAACCGGTGCACGGCCACGACCGGCCCGAACACCTCCTCCTGCGCGACCCGGTGGGACGGGTCGGCGGCGACGACGGTGGGCTCGACGTAGCAGCCGGCCGCCAGGGCGGGGTCGGCCGGCGGGCCGCCGCCCACCAGGATGTCGTCCCCGGCATCCGCCGCGACCTTCAGGTGCGCCAGCACCCGGTCCCGGTGGCCGGACGACGTGAGCGGGCCGAGTTCGGTGGCCGGGTCCTTCGGGTCGCCGATGCGGATGCTGCGGGCGAGCGCGCAGAACCGGTCGAGGAACTCGTCCGCGATGGCGTCGTGCAGGATGAGCCGGCTGCCGGCGATGCACGCCTGCCCCTGGTTGTGGAAGATCCCGAACGCGGAGCCGGCGACCGCGGCATCGAGGTCGGCGTCCGCGAACACGATGTTCGGTCCCTTGCCGCCGAGCTCGAGATGGACCCGCTTGAGGTTGCCGGCGCTGGCGGTCACCACGCCGCGGCCCACCGCCGTCGAGCCGGTGAACGACACCTTGCCGATGCCGGGGTGCTCGGCGATCCGCTGCCCGGCGGTCGCGCCGTAGCCGGGGACGATGTTCACCACGCCGGGCGGAAAGCCCGCCTCGGCCGTCAGCTCCGCGACCCGCAGCGACGACAGCGGGGTCAGCTCGGCGGGCTTGAGCACCACCGTGTTACCGGCGGCGAGCGCGGGGCCCATCTTCCAGCTGGTGAACATGAGCGGGAAGTTCCACGGCACGATCTGGCCGACGACGCCGACCGGCTCGCGCACGACGTAGTCGAGGAAGCCGGGCTCGACCGGGATGACGCTGCCCTGGACCTTGTCCGCCATGCCGCCGAAATAGCGGAAGGTCGCCGCGGTGCGCGGCACGTCCAGGCCGACCGTGTCGCGGATCGGGTGGCCGGTGTCCCGGGTCTCCAGCAGCGCGAGCTCGTCGGCGTTCGCCTCGACCAGGTCGGCCAGCCGCAGCAGCAACCGGCCGCGCTCGGCCGCCGCCGTCCGCGACCAGCCCTCGAACGCCATCGCGGCCGCCGCCACCGCCCGGTCGACGTCGGCCTCGCGGGCCTCGGCCACCGCGGCGATCACCGAGCCGTCGTGCGGATCGACGGTGTCGATCGTGCCGCTGTCGATGCCGTCGACGAACTCGCCGCCGATGAACAGCCCGGTCTGCACGGGTGGCCTCCTGGCTGGCGGGGACGGGTGGGAGCAGGTGGAACGGGCGCGGCGGCCGATCGTCGACCCGCCCGCTGGCCTCAGCCCGGCGCGCCGACCAGGGCGCCGGAGCGGGCGGGCTCCGCATGCGCCGCATGGGCGGCGCGGTAAGCGAAGGCGAGGATGGGCCCGAGGGTGGCGCCGCCGGCCCAGTACGCCTGGGCGGAGGCGGAGGCGACGCAGTTGCCCACCCCGTACAACCCGGGGATGGGCTGGTCCACGTCATCGAGGACCTGGCCGTCCGTGGTCGTCTTCGGCCCGCCCTTGGTGTCCAGCGTGCCGCCGGTGACCAGCGCCGCGTAGTAGGGACCGGTGTCGCTCAGCGGCCACATCGTCGGGTTGGTCCGGTCCGGCTCCTCCTTGACCAGACCGTTGAACAGCTGCTGGACGGCGCGCTCGCCGCGGCCGAAGTCGCTGTCCACACCGGACGCCGCGAGCTCGTTGAACCGGCCGATCGAGGCGCGCAGGCTCTCGGGGAAGCCGTCGGCCAGCCGCAGCCCGCCGGTGACGCCGGCGTACCGCGCCAGCCGCTCGGCGATCGCCGCGGACAGCTCCTCCAGCGTCTCGCCGCGGATCACGTGCCGGTCGTCGGTGCCCGGCGGCACGATCAGCCGGCCGTACTCGTCGCTGGCCGAGTGGTCCTGGCTGCGCTGGTCCCACACCTGGATCAGCACCAGGTACGGGTACTCGCCGGCGGTCGGGTCCCACCGGAAGAAGGCCTGCGCCAGCTCGTTGTACTGCAGCTTCTCGTTGACGACCCGTTGGCCCCGCTTGTCGACGAAGATCATCGAGTCGCCGGCGACCGAGAACATGCCGGACAGGCCGGGGTCGCGTGCCACCGCCTTCTCCAGCGCCACCGGGCACATCCAGGCGTAGTTCATGTTCCGAAGCTGCGCGCCGACGGCAGAGCCGATGCGGATGAAGTCGCCCTCGTTCGTCAGCGCGGCGCAGCCGCCGAAGACGGGGACGTTGAGGAAGTTCGCCCGCAGCTCCGGGTCGTGGGTGAACCCGCCGGTGGCGAAGATGACCGCCTTGCGCGCGCCGATCCGGTGCGGGGCACCGTCCGCGGTGGACGCCTCCACTCCGACGACCCGCCCGTCGGAGACCAGGACCCGCTGCGCCCGGTGGCCGGTACGGATGTCCACGCCGTCCCGGCGGGCGGCGGCGGCCATCTGCGCGGTGCCGACCTGGCCACCGTCCGACATGGACTCGCGTGCCCCGGCCGGCACGAGCACCCGGCCGGTCGGCGCCTTGTCCTCGGGCAACTCGGCCCAATAGTCCGGCACCGCCTCGCAGTGCCGGTACTCCAGCGCGCCCCTGGAGGAGAGCAGCTCGGTCGCGGGCGACGCGCTCTCGTAGATCGCCCGGCACATCGCGTACTCAGTCGGTCAGCCCCAGCGTCGGGCCGTCCGGGTCGTAGCGCTGCGGGCGCGCAAGCCGGGCGACGTAGCGGAGGAAGTCCTCCTCCGGGTCGGCCAGGCCGAGCGCGCGCATCGGCTCGTTGTTCGGCACCCAGTACCAGAACGCGGCCTTGCGGGCGGTGCCGCCGAGCTCGGGTGCCTTCTCCAGCAGGATCACCTCGTCACCCAGCCAGCGGGCGAACAGCGCGGCCGGCAGGCCCGCTCCGCCCCCGCCGACCACGACGATGTCGGCCTCCGCGTCGAATCGGCCGTCGGCGGGGAGGGGACGGGCGGTCGTACGGGCAGCGACGTCGACGCTCATGGATGCCTCCTGACGTGTGGCGGGTCGGCGGGCGACCCGGACGGGGGGCACGCCCGCGAGGCCGTGACGGTGGGGGAGCGGTTCAGAAGTCGATCGGATAGGTCGGCGTACGCCCGCTGGCGATGAGGTCCGGCAGGTCCGGGGAGCCGTTCTCCCAGACCAGCAGCATCGAGCGCTTCGGCGAGTAGCCCTGGTGCCGGATGTCAGCGGGCATGGCGGACACGTCGCCGGCCTTCATCACCACGCGGGCGCGGACAGACCCGCTGTCGCGGTCCTCGACCTCCCAGGTGATCTCGTCGGACAGCTGCAGGAACCACTCGACCCGGTCGTTGCCGTGGATGATCGGCAGGATGTACTCCTCCGTCGTCGGGCAGAACAGGCTGTCCGCGCAGACGCTGACCACCGACGGGTTCCAGGTCACCGGCGACCGGGACAGGTAGGCGAACAGGTTGAACGAGGCGAGCTCCGCCTCGAAGCCGGGCTCCGCCTCGATCTGCGGCTCGTCCTGCGGCACGTCGGCGAACATCCGGTTGACCGGGTGCCCGTTCTCGTCGTTGCGCAGCCCCTCGTCGCCGGGCATCGAGACCATCCGCGCCGCGGTGACCCGGTGCCGGTTGATCGCGGCCCGGTTGTCGCCGTTCTTCAGCCAGAACGCCGAGCCGGTCTCGTGCGGCGAGGCGAACGGGTCGAAGGTCACGTTCGTCCAGTAGTCCAGCATCTTCTGGAAGGCGGCCTTGATCTGCGGGGTCGGCACGTTCTCGGTGTAGTCGAGCTCGGCCTTGCGGTACGCGTCGTTGTAGCGGCCGGCGAACAGGTCGACGGTGCCGTAGTGGTTGACGGTGCCCACGACGCCGTCGAAGTTCACCGTGCCGTAGAAGAACTCCCACGCGACGTCGCGCTGCAGGGCGCGCAGGAACGCGTCCACGCTCATGATGTGGCTGCCGGTCGGCCAGGTGACGTAGGCGAAGTACTCGTCCCGGGAGAAGACGAACTCGCCGAGGCGGAACTCGTGGTAGCCCTGCGCGTTGGTGACGTCCGGCGTACCGGTCCCGGTCGCGACCGGGGTGTCGACGCTCATCGAATGTCCTTCCGCTAGAGCGACTGGCAGATCTCGGCCCAGCGGAACTGGGTGAGCGGTCCGGCGATGGTCTGCAGCAGCAGCACGCCCGGCGAGCCACTGGAGAAGCGGTAGGCGGCCCGGGCGGGCAGCAGCGTCAGGTGGCCGCGGCGGGCGACGACCCGGCCCATCGGCCGGCCCGCGGGCTGTCCGTCCAGCCGGACGGATCCCTCGGCGTCGGCGGGCAGCGGGCTGGCGTCGAGCTTGACGAGCGCGATCTCGACCTCGCCGTCCATCACGAGGGCGAACTCGTCGTGCGCCGCGGTGTACCAGGGGCTGGTGCCCTCGGCGCGGACGGTCTCCAGGACGTAGCGCATGTTCTTGCCGACCGCGATCCGCTCCCACGCCGCCGCGTGCGTGGCGACCTCGAAGACG
>DASPYH010000091.1:0-3790 GCA_035636875.1 Mycobacteriales bacterium
GGTTCGCCGCCTCCCGCACCGGGGGCGCGCACTTCGCCTCGGTCGCCCCGTCCGGCAACTCCTCGGCGCAGAGGCTCAGGTAGTGCGGGCAGGTCTCGACGCTGACCGGTGCGCCCGCGGACCGGCCGGCCGCCAGCACCGGCAGCGCCGCAGCGGCGGACAGGTGCAGGACGTGTGCCCGGCCGCCGGTCCGGCAGGCCGTCGCGACCACCTGACGGATCGCGGCCACCTCCGCGGCGGCCGGCCTGGACGCGAGCCAGCGCCCGTAGCTCGGCCCGGTCGGCGGCGGGGCGGCCGCGAGCTCGGCCGGCGCCTCCGCGTGCACCAGGACCGGTACGCCCCGCCGGGCGCCGGCGGCCAGCGCGGCTGCGAGCCCGCTGCCGTCGACGTGACCGAACTCCGGTACGCCGCTCGGGGCGAGGAACACCTTGAGCCCGCACACTCCGGCGTCCACCAGTTCGTCAACGTGCCCGGTGTCCGCGGAGGTGAGCCCGCCCCAGAACCCGATGTCCACCCAGGCCTGGCCGGCCGCCGCGGCCCGCTTGACCCGCAGCGCCTCCGCGGTGGTCGTCGGCGGCACGCTGTTCAGTGGCATGTCGACGATCGTGGTGACGCCGCCGGCCGCCGCCGCCCTGGTAGCGCAGGCGAAGCCCTCCCACTCGGTGCGACCCGGCTCGTTGACGTGCACGTGGGCGTCGACCAGGCCCGGTGAGAGCACCAGCCCGGGCAGGTCGACCAGCGGCAGGTCGGCCGGGCCGGGCTGAGCCGGACCCCGGCGCACCTCGACGATCCGCCCGTCGCGCACCACCACCGTCGCCGTGGTGACCCCGTCGGGCAGCACCACCCGGTCGGAGCGCAGCGCGAGCGAGCCGAAGCTCACGGTCCCTCCCGCGCGCGGCCGCCGGAGGCCATCTCTCGGTCGACAGTGAGCAGCAGCGCGGTGCTCACGACGCCCCCCGCTCGCGGCACCCAGCGGGCCCCAGTCGCTCGCGGGTGAACAGCCGCGAGGCGCTCACCCGGTAACCCCGGCGATGTGTTCCGGGCGGACCGGCACCCGGGTCAGCGGCCGGCCGGTGGCGGCCCGGATCGCGGCGACCACCGCGGGCGTGACCGAGATCGCCGGTGGCTCGCCGACGCCGCGCAGCCCGTACGGCGCGTGCGGGTCGGCCAGCTCGAGCACGTCCACCCGCATCGGCGGCGTGTCCAGGATCGTCGGGATCAGGTAGTCAGTGAACGACGGGTTGCGCACGATCCCGTCGGCGACCTGGATCTCCTCCATCACCGCCAGCCCGAGGCCCTGGGTGATCCCGCCGTGGATCTGGCCCAGCAGGGCCTGCGGGTGCAGGGCGCGGCCGACGTCCTGCGCCGTCGCGACCTCCACCACCCGGACCAGCCCGAGCTCGACGTCGACGTCGACGATGGCGCGATGCGCGGCGAAGGCGTACTGCACGTGCACCCTGCCCCCGCCGGTGACCTGGCCGGTGCGCGGGTCGAGCGGCCAGGTCGGGCGGTGCCGCCACTGCACCGTGTGCTCGACCGCGTCGCCGTCCAGCACGGCGGCCAGCCCGAGGATTGCACCATCCACATCGGACACCACGGTTCCGGCCTGGAGACGCAGGGCGGCCGGGTCGGCGTCGAGCAGGCCGGCCGCCCGAGCGAGCAGGTCGGCGCGCACCCGGACGCACGCCTCCCGGACCGCTCCTCCGGTCACGTACGTCTGGCGGGACGCCGAGGACGAGCCAGCGCTGCCGATGCTGGTGTCGGCCGGGTGGATCGCGACCTGCGGCACGCCGAGCTCGGTGCGCGCGATCTGGGCCAGCACGGTGACCAGCCCCTGCCCGACCTCGGCCGCCGCCGTGTGCACCAGCACCGACGGCTCGCCGGCGACCATCTCGACCCGCACCCGCGCGGTCGAGTAGTCGTCGAAGCCCTCGGAGAAGCCGACGTTCTTGATGCCGACGCCGTACCCGATTCCGCGCACCACACCCTCCCCGCGGGTGGTGCCGCCGATGCCGCCCGGCAACTCGCGCGGGTCGGGATCGGCTGGCAGCGGTGGCGGCATCGGCGCGTCCCGGACCCGGCGGAGCAGCTCGGCGACCGGTGCGGCGGCGTCGACCAGCTGGCCCGTCGCCGCCAGCGAGCCCTCGGCCATCGCGTTGCGGATCCTGACCTCGACCGGGTCCAGCCCGGCCGCGACGGCGAGCCGGTCCATCTGCGACTCGTACGCGAAGCACGCCTGGACCGCGCCGAAGCCGCGCATCGCCCCGCAGGGCGGGTTGTTGGTGAACACGGCCCGGCAGTCGAGCGCGACGTTCGGGACGTCGTACGGCCCGGCGCCGAGGGTGGCCACGTTGGCCGCGACCGCGGTCGAGGTGGAGGTGTACGCGCCGCCGTCGATGAGGACGTCCGCCCGCACCGAGACCAGCCGGCCCCCGGCGTCGGCCCGGTGCTCGTACCGCAGCACGGCCGGATGCCGGTGCACGTGCCCGAGAAACGACTCGTCCCGGCTGTAGACCATCTTCACCGGCCGGCCGGTGTGCAGCGCGAGCATGCACGCGTGCACCTGGATCGACAGGTCCTCGCGGGCCCCGAAGGCGCCGCCGACGCCGGCCAGCGTCAGGCGCACCTTCTCCGGCGGCAGGCCGAGGCAGGCCGAGATCTGCCGCCGGTCGGCGTGCAGCCACTGCGTCGCCACGTGCAGGTCGATCCCGCCGTCGTCCGACGGGATGGCCAGCCCCGACTCGGGGCCGAGGAACGCCTGGTCCTGCATGCCGACCTCGTACTCGCCGGTCACCACGACGTCGGCAGGCGCGGTCACGTCGCCGCGGCGGACCCGGACGTGCCGGATCAGGTTGCCGCCCGGGTGCACCTGCCCGGTGGCCGGGTCGAGGGCGGTCCGCATGTCCGTGACCGGCGCGAGCACCTCCCAGTCGGCGTCGACCAGCGAGGCCGCCCGGCGCGCCGTGTCCGGGTCGTCCGCCGCGACGATCGCGACCGGCTCGCCGTGGAAGCGCACCTCGTCGCGGGCGAGCACCGGCTGGTCGGCGTGCTCCAGCCCGTACAGCGGGTCTCCGGGCACGTCCGCGGCCGTGAGCACCGCGCGCACCCCGGGCACGGCGAGCGCCGCGGACAGGTCGAGGCGGTCGAACCGGGCGCGGGGGTGCGGGCTGCGGGCGGTGGCGCCCCAGAGCATGCCCTCCACCCACAGGTCGGAGGAGAACGCGAACTCTCCGGTCACCTTCGGCACGCCGTCCGGACGCGGCGGGCTGTCGCCGACGCCACCGGTCGACCGGGTCTCGGTCGCGGCGCGGGTCGCCGTCACGGCACCTCCTGATACGCCCGCAGCAGCCGGTGCCGGGCCGACCGCAGCTCCCGGCCGGCTGCGTCAGCCGACACGGTGCGCAGCTCGCCGTCGGACACCACCGTCCGGCCGTCCACCAGCAGCAGCGCGAGCGGCGCGGGCGGGCCGAGCACCAGCGCGGTGATCGGATCGGCGATGTCGGCGTGCCAGGGTCCGTCGAGGCGCCACAGCGCCACGTCCGCGCGTTTGCCCGGCTCCAGCGAGCCGATCTCGTCCTCCCGGCCGAGGCAGCTCGCGCCGCCCCGGGTCGCCATCCGCAGCACGTCCCTCGTGGACAGTGCGGTGGGGCCGCCGCGCAGCCGCGCCCAGTACGTCGCGTTGCGCATCTCGTCGGCGAGGCCGCCGTGCTCGTTCGAGGCGGCGCCGTCCACCCCGAGACCGACCGGGACGCCGGCGTCCAGCAGCGCCCGGACGGGGCAGATGCCGGCA
>DASPYH010000092.1:0-3950 GCA_035636875.1 Mycobacteriales bacterium
GTAGCCGGGGCCGCCGGCTCCGGAGCCAGTCGGGTCGCCGCACTGCAGCACGCCGAACGCGGCCCCGGTGGTCACCCGGTGGCAGGGGGTGCCGTCGAAGTACCTCTTGCTGGCCAGGTACGCGAAGCTGGTGACCGCGCAGGGTGCTTTCGCCCGGTCCAGGGTCAGCGTGATCGGACCGCGGGTGGTGGCGAGGTTGACCGTGACCGTGCCGGTGGTCGCGACCTTGCCGGCCGGTGGCGCACCGACGTCTCTGGCCGCCTTCTGCTGGCCCTTCGGGTAGCTGCACTCGCCCCGCACCGGCGCGCTGGCGCTCGGCGTGGGCGTGGGCGCCGCGGCCGTGGTCGACTTGTCGTTGCCGCCGAGCTTCAGCACCAGCAGGAAGACCGCGCCGAGCACCAGCACCACGCCGAAAGCCGCCGCCGTCACCAGGTTGCGCCGGCGGCGCTTGAGCGCGGCCTCCTGCCGGCGCTGGATCTGGCGCTCGAGGCGCCGGCGTGCCGTGTCCCGGCGCTGCTTCGTGGTGGGCACGGGATTTCCTCCGCGACGGGTCTCGGCGAACGGGCCGTCCCCGCTCACCGCGGCCTGCGGAACGGGGGCGTCGAGCCGGCAGTGTAGGACGCTCTCCTGTCCGGCTCCCGGCCGGCGGTCGGGGGCCACCGCGTCTCGCGCTGCCGCTGGTCGGGCGGCGCGGCTGTCGCCGGCGGCCGCGGGATCGGGTTGGGCACGCCCCGTACGCTGGACGGGTCGGAGAATCCCCGTCCAGGAAGGCTGCGCGTGCTCGTCACCGGGTTCCCCGCCGGCCCGCCCGGCACGAACTGCTGGGTGCTCGCGCCCGCCGCCGGCGAGCGGTGCGTCGTGGTGGATCCGGGCATCGACGCGGTCGGCCGGCTCGACGAGGTGCTCCGCGAGCACCGGCTGTACCCGGTCGCCGTGCTGCTCACCCACGGCCACCTCGACCACACCTTCTGCGTGGTCCCGGTCTGCGAGGCCCGCGACGTGCCCGCCTACATCCACCCGTCCGACCGGCCCCAGCTGACCGACCCGTGGTCCGGGCTGGGCCTCCCGCCGGGCACCCCGCTGGCGGGCCTGCCCAGCCTGCCGGTGGCCGAACCCGCGGACCTGCGGATGCTGGCCGACGGGGACACCCTCGACCTGGCCGGGCTGCGGCTCGGGGTGCGGCACGCCCCGGGCCACACCCCGGGGTCGGTGGCCTTCTCGCTGGCCACGCCGGACGCGCCGGTGCTGCTGTCCGGCGACCTGCTCTTCGCCGGCTCCATCGGGCGGGTCGACCTGCCTGGCGGCTCGCAGGCGGCGATGCTGGACTCGCTCGCTCGAGTGGTGCTGCCGCTCGACGACACCACTGTGGTCCACCCCGGACACGGCCCGTCCACCACGGTCGGCCGAGAGCGGCGGACCAACCCGTTCCTGCAGCTGGTGAGCTCGAAGGAGTCGCTGCCGTGATCCGTACCCACGAGGCGGGGACGCTGCGCGCGGCCGACGCCGGGCAGACCGTCGTGCTCGCCGGCTGGGTGGCCCGCCGCCGCGACCACGGCGGGGTCATCTTCGTGGACCTGCGCGACGCCTCCGGCCGGGTCCAGGTGGTCTTCCGCGAGGGTGCGATGGCCGAGGCGGCGCACCACCTGCGGGCCGAGTTCTGCGTCGCGGTGACCGGCACGGTCGATCAGCGCCCCGAGGGCAACGAGAACCCCGACCTGCCCACCGGCGAGGTGGAGGTGATCGCGACCGGACTCGACGTGCTGAGCGACGCCGCGCCGCTGCCGTTCCCGGTCGACGACGGCCGGGCCGACGGATCCTCCACGGTGGGCGAGGAGGCGCGGCTGAAGTGGCGCTACCTCGACCTGCGCCGGAGCGGGCCGGCCGCGGCGCTGCGGCTGCGCTCGGAGGCCAACCGGCTGGCCCGCGAGGTGATGGCCGAGCGCCGGTTCGTCGAGGTGGAGACCCCGGACCTGACCCGGTCCACCCCGGAGGGCGCCCGCGACTTCCTGGTGCCGGTCCGGCTGCAGCCGGGCGCCTGGTACGCGCTGCCCCAGTCGCCACAGCTGTTCAAGCAGTTGCTGATGGTCGCGGGGATGGAGCGCTACTGGCAGCTCGCCCGCTGCTTCCGGGACGAGGACCTGCGCGCCGACCGGCAGCCCGAGTTCACCCAGCTCGACCTCGAGATGTCCTTCGTCGACGCCGAGGACGTCATGGAGGTCAGCGAGGAGGTGCTGGCGCGGATCTGGTCGCAGCTTGCCGGTTTCGACCTGCCTCGGCCGCTGCCGCGGATGTCGTGGGCGGAGGCGATGTCGCGGTTCGGCTCGGACAAGCCGGACCTGCGCTTCGGGCTCGAGCTGGTCGAGCTGACCGACTACTTCGCCGGCACCGGCTTCCGGGTCTTCCAGGCGCCGTACGTGGGGGCGGTGGTCATGCCCGGCGGCGCGGGCCAGTCGCGGCGGGAGCTCGACGCGTGGCAGGAGTGGGCCCGCTCGCGCGGCGCCCGCGGCCTGGCGTACGTGGTGCTGGACCCGCAGACCGGGCAGCCGCGCGGTCCGGTGGTGAAGAACCTCTCGCCGGAGCACGCCGCCGGCCTCGCCGAGGCGACGGGCGCGGCGAACGGTGACGCGATCTTCTTCGCCGCCGGCGGGCCGGCCGAGGCGCGGTCGCTGCTCGGTGCCGCCCGGCTGGAGATCGGTCGCCGCTGCGGGCTGATCGACGAGTCGGCCTGGGCGTTCGTGTGGATCGTCGAGTGGCCGATGTTCGAGCCGGCGCACGACGAGGACGGCCGGCAGGTGGGCTGGACCGCGGTGCACCACCCGTTCACCGCGCCGACCCCGCAGTGGGCGGACCGGTTCGCCGACGATCCGGAGCGTGCGCTGGCCCAGGCGTACGACATCGTGGTGAACGGGGTGGAGCTCGGCGGCGGCTCGATCCGTATCCACCGTTCCGACGTCCAGCAGCGGGTCTTCGAGCTCATCGGGTTGACCAAGGACGAGGCCGAGGCCAAGTTCGGCTTCCTGCTCGAGGCGTTCGGCTACGGGCCGCCGCCGCATGGCGGCATCGCGCTGGGCTGGGATCGGCTGTGCGCGCTGCTGGCCGGCTCGGAGTCGATCCGCGAGGTGATCGCCTTCCCGAAGACGGCGTCCGGCGGCGACCCGCTGACCGGGGCGCCGACACCGGTGAGCCGGCAGCAGCTCGCGGAGGCCGGCGTGCTCGCCGCGCTGGAGCCGGCGAAGCCCGCCTCCTGACGGCCGCGGTGCTGCCGGGCGCGGCCCGCCGGCCGGCGGGGGACGTGGTGCTCCGCGACGTCGCCCGTCGGCGTCGCGCTCGCGCTCGGCGAGCCCGGAGGCGCAGCGGGTGCCGGGCTGCAGCTCGCCATCAACCTGGCGTCGCTCGTTGTCGCCGGGGTGCTTACCCTGCTCGCGCAGAGCATGCTGTGGCGGCCAAGTGGGCCGGGCGAGGCGGCGGACGCCGAACGTCCAGCGCGGACGGCCGCCGCTCAGCCGGGTGGGGCGTGCGCGGCGCTTCGGGCGACCACCTCGTCCGCGCCGACCCGCCGCTCCGCGACGGCGGCGAACAACCCGTCGAGCTGCCGGTGGCCGAGTTCCAGCGCCACCACCAGCAGGGAGCCGTCCTCGACCGCGCCGTCCAGCGACCGCGGGCTGCCCGCGAAGGCGGCCTCCAACGCGTGCCGCCCGCGCTCGATCACCACGTCCCGGCTCTGCTCCGCGAACCACTGCTGGATGCGGACGTGCGCGTTCGGCGTGCGGACCGTGCCCAGCCAGTCCCGGGACGGGCCGGGGTTCTCCGACTCGGAGGTGAGGATCTCCACCCCGTCGCCGTCTCCCAGAGCGATGGTCAGCGGCACCAGCCGGCCGTTCACCCGGGCGCCGATCGTGCGGTGGCCGACCGAGCCGCCCAGCGCGTACGCCAGGTCGACCGGCGTGGCG
>DASPYH010000093.1:0-3816 GCA_035636875.1 Mycobacteriales bacterium
CACCGACCACGACGCCGCCACCGACCACGACGCCGCCACCGACCACGACGCCGCCACCGACCACGACGCCGCCACCGGGCGGGACGGTCACGCTCACCGCGAACGCCGACAGCTTCGTGCAGAGTGACCTGCCGACGGCGACTCACGGCTCCGACACCGCGTTGTACGTGGACAGCTCGCCGAGCAAGATCACTTATCTGAAGTTCGACACGTCGGTGCTGGCCGGCAGGACGCTCGCCGGTGCGACGCTGAAGATCACCACCACGGCAACGACCTCGTCCGGCTCCCCGGACACCCAGGTCGTGCATCCGGTCCCGGACAGCAGCTGGACGGAGTCCGGCCTGACCTACAACTTCAGACCATCCGTGGACCCGCTGTCGCTGGGCAGCGTGTCGGGCACGGCGTCCAACACCACCTACGCGATCATCCTCAACGCCGCACAGCTTCAGTCACTGATCGGTGGACAGCTGACGGTGGCGATCGACTCGACCGGCGGTGCCGGCGACGCCTTCTACGTCAACTCCAGGGAGGCGGGCGCCAACCCGCCCCAACTCGTGCTCACCGCTGCCTAATCGGCGTCCCATCAGCAACCCTAGACATTTTTACGTACGCGCTCTCGTACGGTCGGCTCAGCTACCGCCCTCCGTGCCGCGCCACTATGGCTCCCGGCCACGCCGCCACCATGCGTTCGCGCCATGACGTCCGTCCTGCGGGACGGACGTCATGGCGTGGCTGGACTCACGGGGGTGAGCGCAGCAGTGGCGGCGGCAACGGTTGGGGGAACGGTGGCATGATCGATCGAGGTTCTCAATGGACGGTGCGCGGCGCAGCCCGGCGCTGGGTCGTGCCGGCGCTCACGCTCGCCGTGGTCACCGGCGGCCTGGTCGTCAGTGGCACCCCGAGTGCCGTCGCGGCCGGCAGCCAGGTCGGCTACACCGACCTCAGCTACCAGGGCACGACGAGCACGACCCCGTCCGCACCGACCGCCAAAGAGGTGCAGAGCAAGCTCTGGTTCAACGACGGTGTCTGGTGGGGGCTCCTCTACAGCACCTCAGCCAGGGCCTTCCAGATCCACCGCTTCGACTGGCCGACCCAGAGCTGGAGCTCCACGGGGGTTAGCGTCGACAACCGGGTGACGACCCGTCATGACGCGCTGTGGGATGGAAGCCACCTCTACGTCGCCAGCGCGGGCACCAGCGAGACAAAATCGAACCAGGACGCCAAGATTCGCCGCTTCACCTACGATTCCGCGGCCAAGAAGTACGCCGTCGAGTCCGGCTATCCGGTCACCCTGTCCCCGAACGGCATGCAGGCAGTCGTCATCGCCAAGGACGGCACCGGCATGGTGTGGGCGACCTGGACGCAGCAGGCGAAGGTCTGGGTCACGCACACGACCACCACCGACAAGACCTGGGTCACCCCGTACGTCCTCCCGGCCACCAACTCGACGGGTCTGCTCGACCAGGACGAGTCGGGGGTGATCTCCTACAACGGCAAGATCGGGGTGCTCTGGGGAGATCAGAACACGAGCGCGTGGGGATACTACTTCGCGTTCCACAAGGACGGTGACCCCGACGGGGTCTGGCAGTCGATGGCCGCCCACCCGGCCGCGGACGAGGCTGACAACCACATCAACATGAAGTCGCTGGACGCAGATCCGGCCGGCCAGATCTTCGCCGCTGTCAAGACATCCCTGAACCGGCCGAACGACCCGCTCTACCACCTGCTGGTCCTGCAGGCCGACAACACCTGGCGGACCTATCCGCTCGCTCGCGTGGCCGACGACTGGACCAGGGCGACGGTGCTGATCGACAAGGAGAGCCGGCGGATCTACGCCTTCGGCGCCTCCCCGTGCTGCAACGGTGGTGCCGTCTACTACAAGGTCTCGAGCCTCGACAACATCTCCTTCCCGGTCGGGCAGGGCACGCCCCTCATCCAGACCAGCACCGACCTCAACATAAACAACCCCACCTCCACCAAGCAGTCCTTGTCCAGCGCGACCGGGCTGCTGGCCATCGCCGGAGACGACATCACCCACCGCTACGTGCACAACTCGTTCGGGCTCGGCTCCGGCGACACCGCGCCGCCCGACACGACGATCGACACCCACCCGCCGGTCACCTCCTTCACGAGCTCCGCCACGTTCGGGTTCTCCTCCAGCGAGGCAGGGTCCGCGTTCTCGTGCAGCCTCGACGGCGCCGCCTTCAGCAGCTGCACCTCGCCGAAGAGCTACACCGGTGTCCCGGACGGGCAGCACGCCTTCCAGGTGCGGGCGACCGACTTCTCCGGTAACGCCGACCCGACCCCGGCCCAAAGCACCTGGACGATCGACACATCGAACCCGACGCTGACCATCTCGCCCGACGCGGACGCCGAGGTCGACAGCGCGACCCCGGACACGAACGTCGGCAGCAGCCCCTCGATCGTGGTGGACGGCTCCCCGAACTCCGAGGCCTACCTGCGCTTCCCGGTCACCGGGATCACCGGGACCATCCTGGACGCCAAGGTGCGTGTCTTCGCCACCGACGGCACGTCCAAAGGACCGGCCGTGTATGGCGCGGGCAGCACCTGGTCGGAGAGCGGGATCACCTGGAACAGCCGCCCGGCGAGGACCAGCGCCGTGCTGGGCACCAAGGCCGGCGTCACGAGCGGTACCTGGGTGGAGTACGACGTCACGTCCGCGGTCACCGGCAACGGCACCTACACCTTCGACCTCGCCCCGGCGTCCGACGACGGCATGACGTTCAGCTCGCGCCAATCCGCGACCAACAAGCCGCAGCTCGCCCTCATCGTGAGGTCGGACACGACGGCGCCGGAGACGGTGGTCGACTCTGGTCCGAGTGGGACGGTGGGGAGTGGTTCGGCGGAGTTCGGGTTCTCCTCGAGCGAGGCGGGCTCGACGTTCCGGTGCTCGCTGGACGGGGCGGCGTTCGGCGGGTGCACGTCGCCGCAGGCCTACCCGGGGCTGGCCGACGGGTCGCACACCTTCCGGGTGTACGCGAGCGACCCGGCCGGGAACGCCGATGCGACGCCGGCGGAGCGGACGTGGACGGTGGACACGGTGGCTCCGGCGGCGCCGGTGATCCTCAGCCCGGCCGACGGCGGCACCAACAGCACGGGCACGGTGGCCGTGTCCGGGACGGCGGAGCCGGCGAGCGCGGTCGCGGTGTTCGACGGGGCCGGTCAGAAGGGGACGGCGGCGGCCGACGCGGACGGGTCGTGGAGCGTCACGCTGACCGGTGTCGCGAACGGTGCGCACTCGTACACGGCCAAGGCGACCGACCCGGCCGGCAACACCTCGCCGGCGTCCGCCACGGTTACCGTCACGGTGGACGCCACAGCGCCGACGACCAGCCTCGACTCCGGTCCGAGCGGGACGGTCGCCAGCCGGTCGGCCAGCTTCGCGTTCTCCTCCGACAAGGCCGGCTCGACGTTCCAGTGCTCGCTCGACGGCGCCGCCTTCGAGGCGTGCACGTCGCCGCAGGCCTACACCGGTCTGGCCGAGGGCGGGCACAGCTTCGCCGTCTACGCGGTCGACTCCCTCGGCCACGTCGACCCCACCCCCGCCACCCGCACCTGGACCGTCGACGTCACGGCGCCGACGGTGGCCGGTGTCAGGCCCGCCGACGGCGCCACTGGGGTGGAGGCCGGCAACGTGTCGGCCGCCTTCTCCGAGGCGATGGACCCGGCTTCGCTGTCCACCGCCACGTTCACGATCCGGGCCGAGGGGTCGACGAGCCCGCTGTCGGTGCCGGTGACCTACTACGCCGACACCGATACCGCCGTCCTCATGACAGAGCAGATCCTGGCGCCCAA
>DASPYH010000094.1:0-7769 GCA_035636875.1 Mycobacteriales bacterium
G
Source organism: Mycobacteriales bacterium (assembly GCA_035636875.1). Taxonomy (GTDB): domain Bacteria; phylum Actinomycetota; class Actinomycetes; order Mycobacteriales; family CADCTP01; genus CADCTP01. The sequence continues at coordinate 2 of DASPYH010000094.1, forward strand.
GCGACGCCGTTCACGGCGGCGATGACAGGCTTCGGGACGTCCCTGATCATGCGGTGCAGCCGTTCGATCTCGAACGTGCCCCACTCGGTCTCGCCGTAGCCGCCGGTCTCGGCCCGCTCCTTGACGTCACCCCCGGCGCAGAAGGCGCGCTCCCCGGCCCCGGTCAGGACGACGCAGGCCACCTCGGGATCCGCCCACGCGGTCTTGAACGCGCTGATCAGCTCGTCCACCGTACGGCCGCGGAAGGCGTTCATCCGGTCGGGCCGGTCGATGGTGACCACGGCGCACCCGTCCCGCCGGGCGTACCGGACGTCGGTGAACTCCTCCAGCCGCACGGCCTCTCCTTCCGGACCCGGGCGCTGCCCTCCGCCCGACCGTGTCGCATGTTGACCTCCGTCGGGACGGCTTGACAAGGTTCGCGGGTGCGGACCTGCCTGCTCGCCGACCCGGGTGCGGCGCCGCCGTGAGGCGGATCAACCCGCCCGGGCTGGCGCGGCCATCCGGGTTCTCGCACGCGGTGGTCGCGGAGGGCTCGCGGCTGGTCTTCCTGGCCGGGCAGACCGCCATGGACGCCGGCGGCACGCTCGTCGCCGGGGACGTGGTCGAGCAGTTCGAGCGGGCGCTGGCCAACCTGCTCGCCGCGCTCGCGGCCGCCGGCGGCGGGCCGCAGCACCTGGCCTCGCTGACCGTCTACCTCGTCGACATGGACGGCTACCGCGCCCGGGCCGCCGACATCGGAGCCGTCTGGAGGCGGCTGGTCGGGCGCGAGTACCCGGCCATGGCCGGCATCGGCGTGGCCCGGCTGTGGGACGCCGACGCGCTGGTCGAGGTGCAGGGCTGGGCGGTGCTGCCCTGAGCGGGGGGCCGGTCCGCCGGCGAGGATCCCGCCGGTTGCCAGCGGCGGGGCGTCACCGTCCGCCTCGGTGATCCTGAGGGTGCCCGCCCGGTTTCAGCCGGGAGATACTGGCCGCACCGAGCCCGCAAGGGGGTGCGACATGGACGTCGCGCAACCGGCACGAGCCGGGCTGACCCGGTCGGCCCATGTCGACACCTTCTGCCGGGACTCGCTCCCCCCGCCGGAACAATGGCCCGAGCTCCTGTTCACCCTCCCGGAGCTCGACTACCCCGCCCGGCTGAACTGCGCCGAGGCGCTGCTCGACCGGACCGTCGAGGAGAGGGGGCCGGACCGTCGCTGCCTGGTCTGGCCCGGTGGCGACTGGGATTACGGCCAGCTGCGCGAGCACGCCGACGCGGTCAGCAGGGTGCTGGTCGACGAGCTGGGATTCGTGCCCGGGAACCGGGTGCTGCTGCGCGGGCCCAACGCCCCGTGGCTGGTGGCCTGCTGGTTGGGCGTGCTCAAGGCGGGCGGGGTGGTGGTGACGACGATGCCGATGCTCCGGCCCGGGGAGCTTCGCACGATCGGCGACATCGCCCGGCCCCAGCTCGCGCTCTGCGACGCCCGCCACGCCGAGGATCTGCTCGCGGCCGGCATCCGGGGGATGCGGACGGTGCTCTACGGCGGCGACACCGACGGCGACCTGACCTCCCGGTGCGCGCGGCACCGGGAGCTCTTCCCCGCCGTGCCCACCGCGGCCGACGACGTGGCGCTGCTCGCCTTCACCTCGGGCACCACCGGCCAGCCGAAGGCGACCATGCACTTCCACCGCGACGTGCTGGCCATCGCCGACACGTTCTCGCGGTACGTGCTGCGGCCGACCGCAAGCGACCTGTTCACGGCCAGCCCACCGCTGGGATTCACCTTCGGTCTCGGCGCGCTCGTCGTCTTCCCGCTCCGGGCCGGTGCCGCGAGCCTGCTGCTGGAACGCGCGTCGCCGGAGCTGCTCGCGGACGCCGTTGCCGACCACGGCGTCACCGTGCTGTTCACCGCCCCGACCGCGTACCGGGCGATGCTGGCGGCCGGCAGGGCGCCGGCGCTGGGCAGCCTGCGCCGTTGCGTGTCCGCCGGCGAGACGCTGCCGCGGGCGGTGTCGGACGCCTTCCACCAGGCGACCGGGCTGCGGATCATCGACGGCATCGGCGCGACCGAGATGCTGCACATCTTCATCTCCGCGGCGGACGAGGACGTCCGGCCCGGGTCCACCGGCAAGCCGGTGCCGGGCTACGAGGCCAGGGTCCTCGACCCGACCGGACGTCCGGCGCCCGACGGCGTCGCGGGTCGGCTGGCGGTGCGCGGCCCGACCGGGTGCCGCTACCTGGCGGACCCGAGGCAGCAGGCGTACGTCCAGGGCGGTTGGAACGTCACCGGTGACACGTACCGGCGCGATGCGGACGGCTACTTCTGGTACGTCGCCCGCAGCGACGACATGATCGTCACGTCCGGCTACAACATCGCCGGACCGGAGGTGGAGAACGCCCTGCTGCGCCACCCCGACGTGCTGGAGTGCGGTGTCGTCGGCAGGCCGGACGCGGACCGCGGGGAAGTCGTCGCCGCGTACGTCGTGCTCCGCTCCGCGGTGGCCGGCACCCCGGAGAAGGCCGCCGAGCTGCAGGAGTTCGTCAAGCAGCAGATCGCGCCGTACAAGTACCCGCGGGCGGTGGAGTTCGTCGCCGAGCTGCCCCACACCCCCACCGGAAAGCTGCAGCGCTTCAGGCTGCGCGAGCGGGCACGCCGCTCCGCCGGCACCGCGACGTGAGGCGACGGTGCGCATCGCGGTGATCGGAGGCGGTCCGGGCGGCCTGTACTTCTCCCTGCTCGCCCGGCAGCTCGGGCCGGAGCACGAGATCACCGTGTGGGAGCGCAACGACGCGGACGACACGTTCGGGTTCGGGGTGGTCTTCTCCGACGAGACGGTCGGCGGCATCGAGCACGCCGACCCCGCCGTGTACGCCGCGATGGAGCGTGAGTTCGCGCGCTGGGACGACATCGACATCCACTACCGGCCGGCCGGCGGCCACGTCCCGGTGATCACCTCGGGAGGGCACGGGTTCGCCGCGATGAGCCGCCGCCGGCTGCTGCGGATCCTGCAGCGGCGCTGCCGGGAGCTGGGGGTGACGCTGCACTTCCGGGCCGAGGCGCCGGACCCCGACGAGCTGAGCGGGACCCACGACCTGGTGGTGGCCGGCGACGGGCTCAACTCCGCGACCAGGGCCAAGTACGCCGACAGCTTCCGTCCGGTCCTCGACGTTCGGCGGTCGAAGTACATGTGGCTCGGCACCACCCGCGTCTTCGACGCCTTCACCTTCGACGTACGGCGGACTCCCTACGGCGTGGTGCAGGTCCACGCCTACCCGTACGACGCCTCCGGCAGCACCTTCATCGTCGAGATGCACGAGTCGGTGTGGCGCCGGGCCGGCTTCGGCTCCTCCGCGGCCCGCGTGTTCGGTCCCGGCGAGAGCGACGAGGAGTCGATCGCGGCGGTCTCGCAGCTGGTCGGCGACCTGCTCGACGGGCATCCGCTGGTCGCGAACAACTCGAAGTGGATCAACTTCAGCACGGTGCGGTGCGGGTCGTGGCGGCACGGCAACGTCGTGCTGCTCGGCGACGCGGCCCACACCGCCCACTTCTCCATCGGCTCGGGCACCAAGCTGGCGATGGAGGACGCGCTGGCCCTGGCCGCGAGCCTGCACGAGCACCCGACGGTGCCGGAGGCGCTGGCGGCGTACGACGCGGAGCGGCGGCCGGTGGTGCTCTCGACCCAGCGCGCGGCCCAGGCCAGCCTCGAATGGTTCGAGAACCTGGGCCGGTACGCGCACCAGGAGCCGCCCCAGTTCGCGTTCAACCTGCTGACCCGCAGCCGGCGGGTGACCCACGCCAACCTGCGGCTGCGCGATCCGGAGTTCGTCGCCGGAGTGGAGCGCTGGTTCGCCCGGCGGACGGCGCAGTCCCTCGGAACCGCGGAGGTCCCGGACGCGCCTCCGATGTTCCAGCCCTTCCGACTGCGCGGCCTCGAGCTGGTCAACCGGGTGGTCGTCTCCCCGATGGACATGTACTCGTCGGTCGACGGCGTCCCCGCCGACCTCCACCTCGTCCACCTCGGCAGCAAGGCGCTGGGCGGGGCCGGGCTGGTGATGACCGAGATGGCGTGCGTGTCGGCGACCGGCAGGATCACCCCGGGCTGCGCCGGCCTCTACACCGACGAGCAGGAGTCGGCCTGGCGCCGGATCGTCGGGTTCGTGCACGGCTGCTCAGCCGCGGCCATCGGCCTCCAGCTGGGGCACTCGGGGCGCAAGGGCGCCACGAAGCTGATGTGGGAGGGGATGGACGAGCCGCTGCCGGACGGGGGCTGGGACGTCTGCGGGCCCTCGCCGCTGCCGTACTCCCCCTCCAGCCAGGTCCCTCGCCAGCTCGCCCGAGCGGAGCTGGAGCGGATCAGGGACGAGTTCGCCGCCGCCGCCGAGCGGGGCGCGAGGGCCGGCTTCGACCTGCTCGAGCTGCACTGCGCGCACGGATACCTGCTCTCCTCGTTCCTGTCGCCGCTGGCCAACCGCCGCACGGACGAGTACGGCGGGTCGCTGGCGAACCGGCTGCGCTACCCGCTGGAGGTGTTCGACGCGGTGCGGGCGGCCTGGCCTGCCGACCGGCCGACGAGCGTGCGCATCTCGGCCACCGACTGGTGCGAGGGCGGCATCGAGCTGGCCGAGGCCGTGCTCATCGCCCGCGCCTTCGCCGAGCACGGGGTGGACGCCGTCGACGTGTCGACCGGTCAGGTGGTCAGCGAGGAGCGCCCGGCCTTCGGCCGGTCGTACCAGACGCCCTTCGCCGACCGGATCCGCAATGAAGTGGGCCGGGAGTTCGGCATCGCCGTCATCGCGGTCGGCGCGCTGTCCTCGTGGGACGACGTCAACTCGGTGATCCTGGCCGGCAGGGCCGACCTCTGCGCACTCGGCCGGGCACACCTCTACGATCCACAGTGGACGCTGCACGCCGCGGCCGAGCAGGGCTACCAGGGCCCCGGGGCACGGTGGCCGAAGCCCTTCCAGGCCGGCAGCCGGCGCCCGCCGACCGGGCGTACCGACGGTCCCAAGCCTCGGCTCCAGCTGATCCGGGAGGGCATCCCGGGCACCCGGCACACCCGCTGGCGTCCGTCCGGCGCCGCGGCAGCACAGTCCTGAGGAGGCGCCATGGCGGTACTGCAGGATCTGCTCGTCGCCCTCACCGACGGCCGCGTCGAGGTGGTCGACCTGACCGCTCCGCTCGAGCAGACCACCCCGATCCTGCAACTGCCCCAGCCGTTCGGGAACACCCGGCCGTTCCGGCTCGAGGAGATCAGCCGGTACGACGAGCGCGGACCGGGCTGGTACTGGAACAACATCTCGACCGGCGAGCACACCGGCACCCACTTCGACGCGCCGGTGCACTGGGTCACCGCCCAGACCGGCGAAGACGTCTCCCAGGTGCCGCCGCGGCGGCTGATCGCCCCCACGGCGGTGCTCGACTTCGCCGAGCAGGCCGACGCGGACGCCGACTTCCTGCTCGAGGTGGAGCACGTGCAGGCCTGGGAGAAGGAGCACGGTCCGCTGCCGGACGGCGGCTGGCTGCTCTACCGGACGGGCTGGGACCGGCGCTCCCGGGACCAGGAGGCATTCCTCAACGCCGGCGCGGACGGTCCCCACACCCCCGGCATCTCGGTCGAGTGCGCCCGGTGGCTGGCCGAGGAGGCGCCGGTTCAGGGCGTGGGCGTGGAGACGGTGGGCACCGACGCGGGGGCCGCGCACTCCTTCGAGCCGGCGTTCCCCTGCCACTGCTTCCTGCTCGGCGCCGGCAAGTACGGCCTGACCCAGCTGCAGAACCTGTCCGCGCTGCCGGCCACCGGCGCGGTGGTGATGGCGGCACCGCTGCCCGTGGTACGCGGCTCCGGCAGCCCGGCGCGGGTGCTCGCGCTGGTCGAGCGCTGACGTGCGCGTCGCCGAGGTCGTCGGCCGGACGCTGGCCGGTCTCGGGGTGGACCACGTGTTCGGCGTGGTCGGCAGCGGCAACTTCCACGTGACCAACGCGCTGGTCGCCGGTGGCGCCCGCTTCGTCGCCGCCCGGCACGAGGGCGGTGCCGCGACGATGGCCGACGCCTACGGGCGGGTGAGCGGTCGGGTCGGGGTCCTCTCGGTGCACCAGGGCTGCGGGCTCACCAACGCGGTCACCGGGATCACCGAGGCGGCGAAGAGCCGCACCCCCATGGTGGTGCTCGCCGCGGAGGCGGCCTCGAGCGCCGTCCGCTCCAACTTCCGCATCGACCAGTCCGGTCTCGTCGCGGCCGTCGGCGCGCTCCCGGAGCGGGTGCACTCGCCGGCGTCGGCCGTCTCGGACACCCTGCGGGCTTACCGGCGGGCGGTCGTCGAGCGCCGGACCGTGGTGCTCAACCTCCCGCTGGACGTGCAGGCGGCCGAGGCGGAGGAGGACGGGGTCGCGGCCCGGACGGTGTCCATCCCGACGCCGCCCCGGCCGTCCGACACCGCCGTCTCGGAGCTGGCCGACGTGCTCGCGGGCGCCCGGCGGCCGGTCTTCCTCGCCGGTCGCGGCGCCCGGCACGCCGGCCGCGAGCTGGCCGAGCTCGCCGAGCGGTGCGGTGCGCTGCTGGCCACCTCGGCGGTCGCGCGGGGGCTCTTCCACGGTGAGCAGTGGTCACTGGACGTCTCGGGCGGCTTCGCCTCCCCGCTCGCGGCCGAGCTCATCACCGGCGCCGACGTCCTCGTCGGCTGGGGGTGCGCGCTGAACATGTGGACGCTGCGGCACGGGCGCCTGGTCGGCCGCGACGCCCTGGTCGTCCAGGTCGACCTCGACCCCGACGCGCTCGGCGCCCACCAGCCGGTCCAGCTGGGGATCGTGGGCGACAGCGCGCAGGCGGCAGCCGCGGTCGACGCCGAGCTTGCCGCCCGGGGCCACGCGTCCCGCGGCTACCGCGACGAGCGGCTGCGGGCGCGTCTCGCCGCCGACGTGCGGTGGCGGGACGTGCCGTACGACGACGACGGGGACGGCGACCGGATCGACCCGCGCACCCTGTCGATCGCGCTGGACGACGTGCTGCCCGCCGAGCGGGTGGTCGCGGTCGACTCCGGCAATTTCATGGGCTATCCGAGCGCCTACCTGTCCGTCCCGGACGAGCAGGGCTTCTGCTTCACCCAGGCGTTCCAGTCCATCGGCCTGGGGCTGGCAACGGCGACCGGCGCGGCCCTGGCCCGGCCCGACCGGCTCCCGGTCGCGGCGCTCGGGGACGGCGGGGCGATGATGGGGATCGCCGAGCTGGACACCGTCGTGCGGCTCGGCATCCCGATGGCGGTCGTGGTGTACAACGACGCCGCGTACGGGGCTGAGGTGCACCATTTCGGGCCGGACGGGCACCCGTTGGACACCGTCCAGTTCCCCGACACCGATGTCGCCGCCGTCGGTCGCGGTTTCGGGTGCGCCGGGGTGACCGTGCGCAAGCCGGACGACCTCGCCGCCTTGTCGGCCTGGCTCGACGGTCCCCGCGACAGGCCGATCGTGGTGGACGCCAAGGTGACCTCCCGGCGCGGCGCGTGGTGGCTCGAGGAGGCGTTCCGCGGGCACTGAGGAGCTCTCCGCCGTCCTGCGGAGGGCCGCGACCCGTCATCGCCCCGGTTCGCGGGCGAGCACCAGCGCCCGGCAGCGCTCCGGTTCGCGGCGGGCACCAGCGGCCGGTCAGCGCTCCGGTTCGCGGGCGAGCACCGAGCGCCCGCCGTCGACCGGCACGGTGGCGCCGCTGACGAAGCTCGCGTCGTCCGAGAGCAGGTGGACGATGGCGGCGGCAACCTCATCCGGCAGGGCGACCCGGCCGAGGGCGTGCAGCAGGCCGGT
>DASPYH010000095.1:0-5078 GCA_035636875.1 Mycobacteriales bacterium
CGTCTCAGTCCTGCTCCCCGCGCCCGGCGGCGCGGGACCTTCCCCTAGAAGACGAGCGACGACCGGCTCACGTTCACCTGCGAACCCTCCGTAACCGAGCGTCGGGGGAGCGTAACCCGATCGGGCGCACCCGGCTCCGCCGCCGCCGTCTGTCACACTCGTCGGCGTGTCGCCCCGTCGCCTCCGACGCGACGATCTACCCACGAGCCCGGAGGTCCACCCGCTGATGCGCCTGTTCGTCACCGGTGGAGCCGGCTTCATCGGTTCCCACTACGTCCGCAGCCTGCTCACCGGCGCCTATCCGGGGTACGAGGACGCCGAGGTCACCGTCTTCGACAAGCTCACCTACGCCGGCAACCTGGCCAACCTGGCGCCGGTCGCCGACCACCCGCGCTACCGCTTCGCGCGGGGCGACATCTGCGACTCCGCGGCCCTGGAGGCCGCGCTGCCCGGCCACGACGCGGTAGTCAACTTCGCCGCCGAGACGCACGTCGACCGGTCCATCACCGGCGCCGCCGACTTCGCGCTGACCAACTTCGTCGGCGCGCAGCAGGTCTTCGACGCGGCACTCCGGCACCGGGTGCAGCGGGTGGTGCACGTCTCGACCGACGAGGTCTACGGCACGATCCCGGAGGGGTCCTGGCGCGAGGACCACGTGCTGGAGCCCAACTCGCCGTACTCGGCGGCCAAGGCGGGCGCGGACCTGTTGGCGAGGGCGTACGCGCGGACGTACGGGCTGGCCATCTCGGTCACCCGGTGCTCGAACAACTACGGACCGTACCAGTTCCCCGAGAAGGTCATCCCGCTGTTCGTGACCAACCTCATCGACGGCAAGCCGGTCCCGCTGTATGGCGACGGGCTCAACGTGCGCGACTGGCTGCACGTCGATGACCACTGCCGGGGCGTCCAGCTGGTGCTCGAGCGGGGCGCGCCGGGGGAGTACTACAACATCGGCGGGGGCCGCGAGCTGACCAACAAGGAGCTGACCGGGCTGCTGCTGGAGGCGACCGGCCGCGGCTGGGAGTTCGTGGAGTACGTCGAGGACCGGCTCGGCCACGACCGGCGCTACTCGGTCGACCACTCCAAGCTCGCCGCGATGGGGTACACCCCGCGGCACGCCTTCGAGGACGGGCTGGCCGAGACCGTGCAGTGGTACCGGGACAACCGAGACTGGTGGGAGCCGTTGACGGCCCGCACCGTATCGGCCAGGTGAGGTCGCTGTGAGGGTGCTGGTCACCGGTGCCGGCGGGCAGCTCGGCACCGACCTGCTCCGGGTGCTCGCCGACGTCCCGGCCGCGGACGCGGTCGGCCTGACCCGCGCCGAGCTCGACATCACCGACCCGGCCGCGGTGGAGAAGGCCGTCGTGGACGTGCGGCCGGACGTGGTGCTCAACGCGGCTGCGTACACCGCGGTGGACGCGGCCGAGACCGACGAGGCGACCGCGGCCGCGGTGAACGCCGAGGGGCCGGCGAACCTGGCCCGGGTGTGCGCGCTGCACGGTGGCGGGCGCTCGGGCACGGGCGGGGTGACCGGCCTCGTGCAAGTCTCGACCGACTACGTCTTCGCCGGCGACACGACCGAGCCGTACGAGGTGGACGCCCCCACCGGGCCACGCTCCGCGTACGGGCGGACGAAGCTGGCCGGTGAGCGTGCCGTCCGCGAGCTGCTGCCGGAGCGGTCCTGGGTGGTCCGGAGCGGCTGGGTGTACGGCGAGACCGGGCACAACTTCGTCAAGACGGTCGCGCGGCTGGCCGGCGAGCGGGACACGCTCGACGTGGTCGACGACCAGCGCGGCGCGCCCACCTGGTCCCGCGACCTGGCCGCTGGCCTGGTCGCGCTCGCCGCCGCGACGCCGTCCCCGGGCATCTACCACTGCACCAACGGCGGCGAGACGACCTGGTACGGCTTCGCCCGCGCCGTGTTCGGCGAGATCGGCGCGGACCCGGACCGGATCCGGCCCGCGCGGTCGGCGGACTTCCCGCGGCCGGCACCGCGCCCGCACTACTCGGTACTGTCCGGCGCCGCCTGGCGAGCGGCCGGGCTGCCGGTGCTGCGGCCGTGGGCCGCCGCGCTGCACGCCGCGTTCGGCGAGGTCGGCGCGTTGCTGCGGCCCGCCGACGGGTAGCACTCAGAGTGATCGGATTCGTCACTGTGAGTTGACGGTCCGCCGTGGCCTGAGGGACAGTGGCTCTCGGTCTCAACGAACACTCCAGTCACGAACTGGACAGACGGGCCGAGAGTTCACGGGGGGCTCGACAATGCGCAAGGTGGTTGTCGTCGCGTGCGCCGCGACGGCGCTGGTGCTGCCGCTGGTCGCGGTGACGGAACGAGCCGGGTCGGCCCCGGGCGTGGCAGCGGCTCGGCCGTCCATACCGGCTCGGCCGTCCATACCGGCTCGGCCGTCCACACCGGCTCTGCCGTCCACACCGGCTCGGCCGTCCGCGGCGGCCCAGCGTTCCGCGCCGCCGGCGGTGAGCCCGGTGCTCACCGACATCCCGCTCGGCAGCGGCGCGGTGCCCACCGGACGGCTGGTGTCCACCGGTGAGCTGGACGCGCGGGTGGTCCGGCTCTCGGCCCGCGAGCTCGTCGTCCGCCGGCCGTCGACCACCCGCTTCGCCGCGGTCGGCGTCACCTGGGCCCCCGACCGGTCGGTGGGTGCGGTCCGGGTCGAGCTGCGGCACCGGCTCGGCACCGGCCGCTGGTCGGGCTGGTCGACGGTCGAGCAGGGCGACGCCGGGCCGGACCCCGCCCTCCGTCCCGGCAGCCGGGACGGCACCGACCCGGTCTGGACCGGGACCTCCACCGGCGTCGAGGCGCGGGTCTCGCCGGTCTCCGGATCGGCCCCGCGCGACGTGCGGCTCACCCTGGTCGACCCGCGCGACTCCGCCGCGGACGCGACGGCGACGCCGCTGGCTACGGGCGCACCCTCCGTCGGCGAGGTGCCGTCGGCCGGGGGCGGCCCGACCGCGCTCGCGTCCGCGCCTCGTCCGGCGATCTACACCCGGGCGCAGTGGGGCGCCGACCCGAGCCTGATGACCTGGGACCCGGAGTACGCACCCAGGCTGAAGGCCGGCTTCCTGCACCACACGGTGGACTCGAACGCCTACGCGCCGGCGGACGTCCCGCGGATCCTGCGCGCGATCTACGCCTTCCACTCCCGCAGCCGCGGCTGGGGGGACATCGGCTACAACTTCGTCGTCGACCGGTTCGGCCGGACCTGGGAGGGCCGGTACGGCGGTGTCGACTCGACCGTGATCGGCGCGCACACCGGCGGCTTCAACGCGGGCACATTCGGCGTGGCGATGCTCGGCACGTACTCGACGACGCCGGTGCCGGCGGCGACGGTCGGCTCGCTCAGCGCGGTCTTCGCCTGGAAGCTGGCCCGCTGGAACCTCGACCCGTACGGCACCGCCCGGCTGACCTCGTCCGGAGGCGGCACCTCCCGCTACGCGGCCGGGACCGTGGTGACCAAGAACGTGATCTCCGGGCACCGCGACGTCGGCAGCACGTCCTGCCCCGGCGACCGCGGGTACGCCCAACTGCCGACGATCCGCCGGAGCGTGGCCAGCCGGATCACGACCGCGGGACTGGTCTCTCCGGCCGTGTCGCCGACCTCGGTGCCGTACGCCGCCTCGACCGGCCCTCGCATCACCGCCGGGCTGAGCGGGTCGTCGGCGTGGACGGTCACCGTCACCCGGGACTGCCCGGCCGGGCCGACGCGCCGCTGGAGCGGGACGGGCGGCCAGGTGGACACCCGCTGGGACCTGCGCGACTCCGCCGGCCAGCCGGCCCGGCCCGGGACGTACGCGGTCAGCCTGGCGCCGACCGCGGACGGCTCCGGCACGCGGTACACCGCGACGGTGACCGTGCGGCCCCCGACCGGCACGCCAGCGCTCGCCGCCGGCGCGCTGCCCCGGGCGGGAACCGCCGGCTTCGTGCCGGTCGCGTCGGTGCGGGTCCTCGACACGCGCACCACTCTCGGCGACGCCGGCGGCTTGCCGCTGGGCGGCGGCCGGCGGGTGGACGTGCCGGTGCTCGGCGTCGGCGGCGTGCCGGCCTCGGGGGTCGCGGCCGTGCTCGTGTCCGCGACCGGGTTCTGCTCCACCGCGGCCGGTCCGCTGACGCTGTGGCCGGCCGGCACGGCCCGGCCCGGTACGACGGCCGTCTCGGTCACCCGGGCGCCGGGCACGTCGGCGGCGCTGGCGGCAGTGCGGGTCGGCGCGGGCGGGAAGGTCTCGGTCGCGGGCGGCGGCGGGTCCACCGATGCCGCACTGGACGTCGTCGGCTGGCTGCCGCTGTCCGGCGGTGCCGGGTTCCACCCGGTCCCGGGCACGCGCGTGCTCGACACCGTGCTCGATCCCGGACAGACCCGGGAGGTGCCGGTCGGCGCCGTCCCGCCCGGTGCGACGGCGGTGCTCGCGAACGCGGCCGTGGTCGGCCCGAGCGCACCGGGCCACCTGCGGGTGTGGGCGGCGGGCTCGCCCCGCCCGGCGGCGGCCAGCGTCACCTTCGTCGCGGGTGTCACCGGGTCCGACCGGGTCGTGGTGCCGCTCGCCGGCGGCGAGGTCGCGCTGCACAACCAGAGCACCGGGTCGGCGCGGGTGGTGCTGGACGTGACCGGCTGGTACGGCGAGGCGGGGGCGCGGTTCACCGCCGTGGCGCCGTCCCGGCTGGCGCTGGGCACCCTGCCCCGGGACGCGGTGGCGGCCGTGCCGGTCACCGGGCGGGCGGGCCTACCGGCAGCGGGGGTCGCGGCGGTGGTCGGCACGCTGTCGGTCCGCCCGAGCGCGCGCACCTGGGTGGCGGCGTGGCCCTCGGGCGGCCGGCCGCCGACCGCGGACCTGCACGCCGAGGCGGGCGGGTGGGAGTCGACCCTGCTGGTCGTACCGGCCGGCACGGACGGCAAGGTCCGTTTCTACAGCGCCGGCGGCGACGCGACGGCGGTGCTGGACGTGGTCGGCTACTACCGCTGAGCCCGCGGCGGCACGGACGCGGGCTCGTACCCGGTGGTGGGTCTAGTGGTGGGTCTAGGTGTCGCCGCGGGAGCGGACGATGAGGTCGGCCAGCAGCGCCATCG
>DASPYH010000096.1:0-3434 GCA_035636875.1 Mycobacteriales bacterium
ACCGACGAGGCTCGGGCTTCGGAGATGGGCCGCGCCGGGCGCGCGCGGGCGGTGCGCGAGTTCGGCTGGGACACCGTCGCGCGGCGCACCGTCGAGGTCTACGGCTCGCTGCTCTGACCGCTGCGGTGCCGGCTGGGCGGGCGCTCCGCTGGCTCGGCACGATCCAGCCGCGATCCCGGCCGAGATCACGGCTCGGGCTGCGACCGCTCCGGTGTCCGCGCTTCGGCACCCCGGTGGCGTGGCACTCGACCATGTTTGCGTCGTCCGACACCGCGTACGGGCGGCTCGTCAACCAGGCGGCGCGCAGAGAAGATCGTTCGCCGGCCGTGCCGTACGGCCGCCTGGGCGCGGCAGGGGCTCCTCGACGAACCGGCGGGCAGAGATGACCGTCAACCGGGCAAGGCAGGGTGGTCGGCGACGGCCGTGCAGGTCCACGGCGCGACCTCGGTGAAGCCGGCGTCGCGGACCAGCGGCCGGTCGCTCGCGACCAGGGCGGCCCACCGGTCCGGGTCGGCGGTACGGACGGCGAGGTCGAACCCGGCCTCCTGCCAGGCCGTCCGATCGGCCGGCCGGAGCGCGTTCCAGCCGAGTTGGGCGGCGTGACCGGCCTGCGCCATCGCCTTGCCGGCCGTGAGCTCGAGGTGCGGGTTGAGCCAGAGCACCGGGACGCCCGGCTCGGGGGCGGGCGGCGGTTCGGGGTCGTCCAGGTCGGTGCCGGCGACCTGCAGCCGGGCGAGATCGCGCGGCCAGCCGTCGAGGGGAACCGGCGGGAAGGCGCGGACCTGCGCCGTGCGGCGGGTGACGGTGAGCCCGTCGAGGGCCTCGCCCCGCCGCCACTCGGCACCGCGGGCGCGCCGCACCACCTTCCGGATCCGGCCGTCGGTCCACTCCCGGACCGCGTCCGCCCAGTCACCCCCAGCCGTACGGGGGTCGGTGAGCAGGGTGAGCACGGCGATCGCCGCCGCCTCCAGGGCGTCCGTGCGGGTGGGCGGGCCGTGGCTCTCGATGCGCTCGATGCGCACGACCAGCGGCAGCACCCGCTGGGGCACCATGTCCCGCAGCGCCGGGTCAGCCGGGGGTCCGGTCATCGTCACGCTCGCGGGCCGAGGTCCGCCGGGACCAGCGGCAATCTGCTGAGGTGGTGGACGGCTCCGCTGAGGTAGAGACAGCTCCGCTGAGGTGGTGGACTGCTCCGCTGAGGTGACGGACGGCTCCGTCGCCCGGATCGCCGACGTCCCAGGCCTGACGAGCAGACCCCGGGACCGGGGTCAGGGGCTGACCGGTCGTCCCCGGAGGGGTCGGGGCGACCGTCCCGGGAGACACGGCGCGGACGTGGCGAGCCGCGCCGTCAACGCGTTCGCCGCGATGGTCGAGGGCGACCGTCCCGGGAGGCGCGGCGCGGACGTGGCGAGGCCCCGGCCTGACGGCCGGGGCCGGGCGCCTGCGGCGGTGGTCAGCCGGCAGCGGACTTGAGGGCGTCGCCGAGTGCGTTGGCCTCCTCCGCCGACATCTCGACCACCAGGCGACCACCGCCCTCCAGCGGGACGCGCATGACGATGCCGCGACCCTCCTTGGTGACCTCGAGCGGACCGTCGCCCGTCCGCGGCTTCATGGCCGCCATGCGTGCCTCCTCCAGCGGGCCCGTGACGGCCCGCGCCGGTCTGACCTGCGGGACTGGCATCCCTCCGCGGTGGCGGTGGGACCGCCGTTGTCGCGGATCATTCTCCCTGATCGCGCGCGTGGGAGGAAACCCGGCCACCCGCGACGCCGTACGGTTGGGCCAGGTCGGGCCGCGAACCAGCCCCCTGTCCCGCCGTCGCCGTCCGGGAGGTCTCGTGTCCGACACCGTGCTGCTCGACTCGAGCGAGGGCGTCGCCACCATCACGCTCAACCGGCCCGAGGCGCTCAACTCGTTCACCCTCGAGCTCAAGGAGGCGCTGCTGGAGACCGTTCGCCAGGTCGCCGCCGACCCGGCCGCGCGGGCGGTGGTCCTCACCGGCGCCGGACGCGGTTTCAGCGCCGGACAGGACCTGCGCGAGCACGCCGAGCTGCTGCAGGCCGGCGACCCGGCGCCGCTGCGCACTGTCCGCGAGCACTACAACCCGCTGATCATGACGCTCGCCTCGATGCCCAAGCCGGTGGTCGCCGCGGTGAACGGGATGGCCGCCGGAGCGGGCGCCTCGCTGAGCTTCGCCGCCGACTTCCGGATCGCCGCGGACGGCGCGAGGTTCCTGCTCGCGTTCGCCAACGTCGGGCTGACGCTGGACAGCGGCGCCTCCTGGACGCTGCCCCGGCTGGTCGGCTACGCGAGGGCCGCGGCGATGGCGCTGCTAGCCGAGCCGATCGGTGCCACGGCCGCGCTGGAGATGGGCCTCGTCAACGCCGTGGTCCCAGACGACCGGGTGCTGGTCACCGCCCACGAGCTGGCCGCGAAGCTCGCCGCCGGCCCGACCGCGGCGTACGCCGCCATCAAGGAGGCACTCGCCTTCGGTGCGACGGCGACGCTGGCACAGACGCTGGAGAAGGAGGCCGAGCTGCAGAACCGGCTCGGCGCCACCACCGACCACCGGGAGGCCACGGCCGCCTTCCTCCGCAAGCAGAACCCCACCTTCACCGGGCGCTGACCGGGTCGCCGACGGCGGCGCGCCAGCAGCCGACGAGGTGGTCGTCGACCAGCCCGCACGCCTGCATCAAGGCATATGCCGTGGTGGGTCCGACGAAGCGGAAGCCACGCCGGCGCAGGTCCTTGGCCAACGCGACGGACTCCGGTGTGGTCGCCGGCACCTCGGCGAACGACCGGGGCCGCGGCCGGGACCCGACCGGCGGCGCGAAGGACCACAGCAGCGGGCCCAGCCCCTCGGGCAGCTCGAGCGTGGCCCGGGCATTCGCGATCACCGCCTCCACCTTGGCCCGGTTGCGGACGATGCCGCGATCGGCCAGCAGCCGCTCCACGTCCGCGGGGCCGAATGCGGCGACCCGCCGCGGGACGAACCCGGCGAAGGCGGCCCGGAAGGCCTCGCGCTTGCGCAGGATCGTCAGCCACGACAGCCCGGACTGGAACGACTCCAGGCACAGCTTCTCGAACAGCGGCACCTCGTCCCGCTGCGGCACGCCCCACTCGTCGTCGTGGTAGCCGAGGTAGTCACTGGTCCCGGCCCAGCCGCACCGGGCCCGCCCGTCCGCGCCGATCACGATCTCGTCCACGTGACGCACGCTACGTCCTGGCTCCGACACTTCCGGACCTCGACGCTCGCGCTGGCAAGTCGATCACCTTTGCGCGCCGGCTCGTACGGACGTCGCCTGCCGATCGGCGTGTCGTACGAGGACACGCGGAAACCTGATCATCTGCCGGCCCGGGCGGCGACTCACGGCCGGCTGTCCACCAGCGGCCGCGTCAGCCGCGCTCCGTCCAGGCGCTGAAGGATCTCAGCGAC
>DASPYH010000097.1:0-5249 GCA_035636875.1 Mycobacteriales bacterium
ATCAGCGAGACCTTGCCGATGTGGTCGTCGTAGATCAGCGACTCGAAGCCGACCGAGTCGCGTACCTTCTGCAGCACCGCCATCGCCGCCGGCCCGTCGGTCTTCGGCAGCGTGAACGAGATATCGGTGCGTCCGGTGGCCGCCGCCGACACGTTCTGCACGATCATGTCGATGTTGATCTCCGCGTCGGCGACCGAGCGGAAGAGGGCGGCGGCCTGGCCGGGCTTGTCCGGCACTCCGACCACGGTGATCTTCGCCTCGCTCCGGTCGTGCGCGACGCCGGTGATGATCGGCTGCTCCATCGTCCGGTCCTCCGTCGAGCCGGCGACCAGCGTCCCCGGCAGTTGCGAGAACGACGACCGCACCCGGACGCCGATGCCGTAACGCCTCGCGTACTCCACCGACCGCAGGTGCAGCACCTTGGCGCCGCACGCGGCCATCTCCAGCATCTCCTCGTACGTGATCCGCTCCAGCCGGCGCGCCCGCGGCACGATCCGCGGGTCGGCTGAGAAGATCCCGTCGACGTCGGTGTAGATCTCGCAGACGTCCGCGTTCAGGGCCGCGGCCAGCGCGACCGCGGTGGTGTCGGTGCCGCCCCGGCCGAGCGTGGTGACGTCCTTGGTGTCCTGCGAGACACCCTGGAAGCCGGCCACGATCGCGACAGCACCGGCGTCCAGCGCCTCCCGGATCCGGCCCGGCGTCACGTCGATGATCCGGGCCCGGCCGTGCACGCTGTCGGTGATCACGCCGGCCTGCGACCCGGTGAACGAGCGGGCCTGGACGCCGGCGGTGTGGATCGCCATCGCCAGCAGTGCCATGCTGATCCGCTCCCCCGCCGTGAGCAGCATGTCCAGCTCGCGGCCGGGCGGGAGCGGGGTGACCTGCTTCGCCAGGTCGAGCAGCTCGTCGGTCGAGTCCCCCATCGCGGAGACGGCGACCACCACGTCGTGGCCCTCGCGCCGGGTGGCGACGATCCGCTCCGCCACCCGCTTGATCCGCTCGGCATCGGCGATCGAGGAGCCGCCGTACTTCTGCACGACGAGCCCCACGGCTTCTCCCACCCCCTGCGACGATCGGGCTGTCCGGCGCGTCCACACTACCGGCAGGGCTCCGCACCCGATCAGGGCGGAAAGGGGAACCGATGACCGGACGGGACGTACCGGGCGGGCTGCCGTCACCCGGACCTCCCGGCCCACCCGGAGCCCAGCCGTCCTCGTCGGGCGTGCACGCCAGCGGGGTGAAGCGCTCGTTCGGCCCGGTTCGCGCGGTGCAGGGCATCGACCTCGACGCCCCGGCGGGCCTGGTCACCGCGCTGGTCGGCCCGAACGGTGCCGGCAAGACCACGCTGCTGCTGGTCCTCGCGACACTGCTCGCGCCGGACGCCGGACAGGTGCGGGTGGCCGGCTTCGACCCGGTCACCCAGGCCGGCGAGGTGCGGGCGCGGATGGGCTGGTCCCCGGACGTCTTCGGGCTCTACGACAACCTGACGGCGCGGGAGTACCTCGAGGTGATGGCGGCGGCGTACCACGTGCCCAAGGCCACCCGCGCCGACCGGGCGAGCTACCTGCTCGAGCTTGCCCGGCTGCCGGAGCGAGCGGACGCGCCGGTGCACAGCCTGTCCCGCGGCCAGAAGCAGCGGCTCGGCCTGGTCCGGGCGCTGGTGCACGACCCCGGTGTGCTGCTGCTGGACGAGCCGGCGTCCGGGCTCGACCCGCGCAGCCGGGTGGAACTGCGCGACCTGCTGCGCAGGCTGGCCGGCGAGGGGCGGGCGGTGGTGGTCTCCAGCCACATCCTGTCCGATCTGGAGGAGGTCGCCGACCGGGTCGTGTTCGTCGACGCGGGCCGCACGGTCGGGCAGCACGCGATCGGCGACCTGCCCGCCGCCCGGGCGCTGCGGACGTACCGGCTGCGCGCGCTGGACCCGGAGGCGCTGCGGCAGGCCCTGGAACGGGCCGGCGTCGGCTGGTCGGAGGCCGGCCGCGCCGGGGTGGACGTCGACGTGCTCGGCGGCGAGCCGTCCGCGGCCCGGCTGCTGTCCGAGCTGGTCGCCGCCGGGGTCGCGATCACCGCGTTCGCCCCGCTCGGCGGCGCGCTGGAGGCGACGTACCTGGACCTGGTGGAGGGGACACCGTGACCGCATCCGGAGTGCTCACGGTGGCGCGGCTGGAGTTCCGGCTGCGGATCCGCGCCGGCCGGTGGCGCTGGATGCTCGGCGCCTGGTTCGCGGTGCTGCTCGGCCTCACCGCGCTGGTCCGGGCGGCGGCGAGCCAGAACACCATCGGCAACCGCGGCACCCGCGGTGCGGTCATGTTCGGCGTGGTCGTGCTCGTCGTGCTGGCGCTCGCGCTGCTGGTCAGCCCGGCGCTGGCGGCCCAGTCGGTGAACGGCGACCGGGAGCGAGGCACGCTGGCGACCCTGCAGGTCACCCGGCTGCGGGCCGGGGAGATCGCGGTCGGCAAGCTGCTCGCCTCCTGGGGCACCGCGCTGGTCTTCCTCGCCGTCACGCTGCCGCTGGCCCTGTGGTGCTACCTCGAGGGCGGCCTGTCGTCGGTCCGGATCGCGGGGGTCTACCTGGTCACCGCCCTGCTGCTCGGTGTCGTCTGCTCGCTGTCGCTGGCGCTGTCCGCGCTGCTCGCGCGCAGCACCACCTCCGGTGTCCTGGCGTACCTGACGGTCTTCGCGCTGGCCGTCGGCACGGTGATCGCCTGGGGCCTGCTCACCGCGGTGACCGAGCAGAAGGTGGCCGTCCGCAGCGAGCAGTGCGAGGACTACGTGGGCGGCACCGAGACCACCCCGCCCACCGGGGTCAACTGCCGGCTGGTCGGGTACGAGAGCAGCGTCGCCCGTCCGGACCGCACCTGGTGGCTGCTGGCACCGAACCCGTTCGTGGTGCTCGCCGACTCGGCTCCCGCCGGTCCGGTCCGGCGGATCACCCTGCCGAACGGCGAGGTGGTCGAGCAGCCGGTCGACGTCGACGTGCTCGGCACGCTCGCCCGCGGCCTGCACCGGATCCGGGCCACCCCGCGCGAGGTCACCTACGAGACCGGCACGTCGTACGAGGTGCCGAGCGGGGTCACCGGCGCCGCGGTATGGCCGACCGGCCTGGCAGTCGACCTGCTGCTCGCCGCCGGCGCGCTGTGGCTCACCACCGTCCGGCTGCGGACCCCGACGGACCGGCTGGCGCGGGGCCAGCGAATCGCCTGAGCGGGCTCCCGCGGCTCCAGGTCCGTCCGGTAGGCTCCACGATCGTGGCGCGCGACAGGCTGTGCCTGCTCCTTCTCCGCCGCGGCGAGGCCCTCTAGCGGCCGGCTCCCTCGCCGCGGGTGCTGGTCTGCGTCGGCCCGCCACCACGCGACGACGAGGGAGCCCGAGAGCCGTGTCCTTCCGCTACCACCCGCCCGTGCAACGCCCGTCCGGCATGCTCGTCCACCGGTACGCGCCGTTCACGCCGATCGACCTGCCCGACCGCACCTGGCCGACCCGCCGCATCGCGGCCGCGCCGCTGTGGTGCTCGGTCGACCTGCGGGACGGCAACCAGGCGCTGATCGACCCGATGACGCCGGACCGGAAGCGGCGCATGTTCGACCTGCTCGTCCGCATGGGCTACAAGGAGATCGAGGTCGGCTTCCCGTCCGCGAGCCAGACCGACTTCGAGTTCGTCCGGGAGATCGTCGAGCAGGACATCATCCCGGACGACGTGACGATCCAGGTGCTCACCCAGGCCCGGGAGCCACTGATCGAGCGGACCTTCGAGTCCATCGAGGGCGCGCCGCGGGCGATCGTGCACCTCTACAACTCGACGTCCACGCTGCAGCGCCGGGTGGTCTTCGGCCTGGACAAGGCCGGGATCACCGGGATCGCCACCGACGCCGCCCGGCTGTGCCTGAAGCTGGCCGAGTCCATCGGCGACACCGAGGTGCGCTTCGAGTACTCGCCCGAGTCGTACACCCAGACCGAGCTGGACTACGCGCTGGAGGTCTGCTCGGTGGTCATCGACGTCTGGCAGCCGACCCCGGACTGGCCGGCCGTCGTCAACCTGCCCGCGACGGTCGAGATGGCGACGCCGAACGTCTACGCCGACTCGATCGAGTGGATGTCGCGCAACCTGCCGCGGCGGGACTCGGTGGTGCTCTCCCTGCACCCGCACAACGACCGCGGCACCGCCGTCGCCGCCGCCGAACTCGGGGTGATGGCCGGTGCGGACCGGGTCGAGGGCACGCTGTTCGGCAACGGCGAGCGGACCGGCAACGTCGACCTGGTCACCCTGGGGCTGAACCTGTTCTCCCAGGGCGTCGACCCGATGATCGACTTCTCGGACATCGACGGGGTCCGCCGGACCATGGAGTACTGCAACCAGTTGCCGGTGCACGAGCGCCACCCGTACGGCGGCGACCTCGTCTTCACCGCCTTCTCCGGCTCCCATCAGGACGCGATCAAGAAGGGTTTCGAGGCGCTGGACCGGGAGGCCGACGCGGCCGGGGTGCCGGTGTCAGACCACCCGTGGGCGGTGCCGTACCTGCCGATCGACCCGAAGGACGTCGGCCGGTCGTACGAGGCGGTCATCCGGGTCAACTCGCAGTCCGGCAAGGGCGGCGTGGCGTACCTGATGAAGACCGAGTACGCGCTGGACCTGCCGCGCCGGCTGCAGATCGAGTTCTCCCAGGTGGTGCAGCGGGTCACCGACTCCGAGGGCGGCGAGGTCTCGCCGGAGCAGCTGTGGGCGATCTTCGCGGCCGAGTACCTCTCCGCCGGGCCGGTCCGGCTGGTCCGGCACGAGTCGTCCACAGTGGACGGCAGCGTCACGGTGGCCGCGGACGTGCTCGTCGACGGGGTGGCGCAGACCCTGCAGGCGCGGGGGAACGGGCCGATCGCGGCGTTCGTCGCCGGGCTCGCCGGGGCCGGATACGAAGTGCGGGTGCTCGACTACGCCGAGCATGCACTCTCGGCCGGCGGCGACGCGCGGGCGGCGGCATACCTGGAGGTGGCCATCGGCGACCGGGTGCTCTGGGGCGTCGGCGTGGACGAGAACATCGTCACCGCCTCGCTGCAGGCCGTGCTCTCCGCGGTCGCCCGGGCCTCGCGGGCCTCGTAGGCCTACGGGCTCTTAAGCCTCGTAGGCCTACGGGCCTTGTTGGCCTCGCGGGCCTTGTTGGCCTCGCGGGCCTTGTTGGCCTCGCGGGCCTTGTTGGCCTCGCGGGCCTCGGGGCCTCGGGGTCTCGGGGGCCTCGGGGCCGGGGGGTCTCGGGGGC
>DASPYH010000098.1:0-3893 GCA_035636875.1 Mycobacteriales bacterium
GCACAGGATCCGGGAGTGGCTCTGACCAGGATCAGCCGAGGCGTCTGGCTGCCCCAGGCCGCGGCGCAGGAGCCAGTCGCCCGGCTCGCCGCCCTGCTCACGGCGCTGCCGGAGGGCTCCGTCCTCAGTGGACGAACGGCGGCGGCGCTGCACGGGCTGTGGGTGCCGGCGGCCCCCGAGGTCGATGTGACCGTGCCGGCTCGGACTGCGCCACCGTCCGATACGACCGGTCCTCGCCGGCGCGGCGTCCCGACCCACCGGCGTGCGCTGTCCGTCTCGGAGCAGACGCTGGTCGCCGGCCTGCCGGTGACCACACCGGCCCGGACCTGGTACGACCTCGCCGCCGAGCTGCCGCTGGCCGACCTGGTCGCCGCGGGCGACTCGGCGCTGCGCACCGGACTGGTCCAGGGGGCGGAGCTTGCGGCCGGGCTCGCGGACCGAGGTGGCCGCCGCGGTACGGCCCTCGCCCGGACGGCGCTCCCGCTTCTCGACGAGCGGTCCCGGTCGCGGCCGGAGACGCATGCCCGGGTGGCGCTCGCGCGGGCCGGCCTGCCAGCGCCGGCGGTCAACCGCGCGGTGCACGACGAGCACGGGCAGTGGCTGGCCGAGCCAGACCTGTCCTGGGAGGAGGCGCGGCTGGCCCTGGAGTACCAGGGGGCGGACCACGCGGACGCACGGCGGCTGCGCCGCGACCTCGCCCGGCACATGGACCTTCGGCGGGCGGGGTGGGACGTCCTGTACTACACCGCCGAGCAGGTCTTCGGCCGGCTCGAGATCGTGGTTGCGGACGTCCGCGCCGCGCTCGCCCGCCGGTCGCCGGGCCTTCTCGCGACGGCTGCCCGCCGCGCCGCCCAGACCCGGGTGCGCAGTCGGTGGCCCGAGTGAGAGGTTCCCGTCCGAGTGACCATTAGTAGCTGCTCACCCGGACCCGGACCTCTCACTCGGTAGTACGAGGGGTCACTCGCTGGCAAGCGGGGTCACACGCCGGTGGCTGGGCCCCTCGCCGGTGGCTGGGTCACTCGCCGGGGGCTGGGCTCCGAACCTCTCAGTCGCCGGCAACCGGCGGCCGGATGACGCGGACCAGGCCCTCCTGCACGACCGACGCGACATGCAGCCCGTCCCGGCTCCAGATCCGCCCGGTGGCCAGGCCGCGGCCGCCGGACGCCGAGGGGCTGTCGGACTCGTAGAGCAGCCACTCGTCGGCCCGGAACGGCCGGTGGAACCACATCGCGTGGTCCAGGCTGGCGCCCCGCACGTCGGCCATCCACGCCAGCCCGTGCGTGCTCAGCACCGAGTCGAGCAGGGTGAAGTCGCTGGCGTACGTCAGCGCACAGACGTGCAGCAGCGGGTCGTCCGGCAGCGTCCCGTCCGCCCGCATCCACACCCTCGTGTGCGGCTCGCCGCGCTCGCCGGCGGCCCGGCGGACGAACGGCGGGTCGTCGACGTAGCGCAGGTCGATCGGGCGGGGGATGCGCGCCAGCGCGCCGAGCTGCTCCGCGTACGGCGCGTACCGCTCGGCCAGCGTCGGCAGCGTCCGCGGGTCCGGAGCCGGCGGCATCACGCCCTGGTGGTCGATGCCCTCCTCCACGTTCTGGAAGGACGCGGACAGGCTGAAGATGGCCTGGCCGTGCTGCACCGCGACCACCCGCCGGGCCGTGAACGAGCGACCGTCGCGGAGCCGGTCGACCAGGTAGACGATCGGTACGGACGGGTCTCCCGGCCGGAGGAAGTACGCGTGCAGGGAGTGCACCGGCCGCTCCGCGGACACCGTCCGGCCGGCCGCGACCAGCGCCTGACCGGCGACCTGGCCGCCGAAGACGCGCTGCAGCGAGACCGTGGGGCTCACCCCGCGGAAGATGTCCACCTCGATCGACTCGAGGTCGAGCAGGTGGACCAGGCCGTCCACGGCTGCCTGTCCCCGCGGCACCTCCGCCACCACGGATCCGCCGCCGCCCGCAGCATGGCCGGTCCCCGCCGCGCCGGAAGCGACCGCGCCGCCGCCCGGACCGCCGAGTCCCCGGGGGCCGTCGTCGGGACCGCGCGCCGGGCGGGCCGGCTCAGCCACGGTCGTGTCGGTTGCCGAGCCGGTGCACCCGGATCAGGTTCGTCGAGCCGGGCGTCGACGGCGGGCTGCCGGCGACGATGACCACCAGGTCGCCTGGCCGGCCGCGCCCGTGCTCGAGCATCGCGGCGTCCACGGCCAGCACCATGTCGTCGGTGTGCTGGACGATCGGCGTGATGAACGTCTCCACCCCCCACACCAGCGTCAACTGGTTGCGCACCGACGGCTCCGGGGTGAAGGCGAGCAGCGGGATGCGGCAGTGGTGCCGGGCCAGCCGGCGCACGGTGTCGCCGGTCTGGGTGAACGACACCAGCGCGGAGGCACCGAGCCGCTCGCCGATCTCCTTGGCCGCCTGCGCGATCGCGCCGCCTTGGGTCCGCGGGTCGTGCTGCAGCGGTGGCACGGAGGTCGTGCTGTCGCTCTCCACCGCGTCGATGATCCGCGCCATGGTGGCGACGGCCTGGACCGGATAGCGCCCCACGCTGGTCTCGCCGGACAGCATCACCGCGTCGGTGCCGTCGAGCACGGCGTTGGCGACATCGGACGCCTCGGCGCGAGTGGGGCGGGAGTGCTCGATCATCGACTCGAGCATCTGGGTCGCGACGATGACCGGCTTCGCCTTCTCCCGGCACGCCTGCACGGCGCGCTTCTGCACCAGCGGCACCTGCTCGAGCGGCATCTCGACGCCGAGGTCACCGCGGGCCACCATCAGCCCGTCGAACGCGGACACCACGTCGTCGAGGGCGCTCACCGCGGCGGGCTTCTCCAGCTTGGCCAGCACCGGCAGCCGGCGGCCCTCCTCGGCCATCACCGCGTACACCAGGGTGGCGTCGGCCGGCGAGCGGACGAACGACAGGGCGACCAGGTCGACCCCGAGGCCGAGGGCGAAGCGCAGGTCCTCGGCGTCCTTGTCCGACAGCGCCGGCACGCTGACCGCGACCCCGGGAAGCGACAGCCCCTTGCTGTCCGAGACGGTGCCGCCCTCCACCACGTCGCAGTGCACGTCCGCACCGTCGACGTCGATGACCACGAGGCACACGTTGCCGTCGTCGACCAGCAGCCGGTCGCCGGGACGCACGTCGTCGGCCAGCCGGTCGTACGTGGTGGAGACCCGGTCGTGGCTGCCCGCCACCGCCTGCGTGGTGATCGAGACCCGCTCCCCGGTGCGCCACCGCACCGGCCCGTCGGCGAACCGGCCGAGCCGGATCTTCGGACCCTGCAGGTCGGCCAGCACGCCGATCGCGCGGCCGACCCGCTCGGACGCGTCCCGGACCATCCCGTAGACCCGCTCGTGGCCGCCCCGCGCGCCATGGCTGAAGTTCAGCCGGGCCACGTCCATGCCGGCCTCGGCCAGCGCGACGAGCTTGTCCGCGGTCGCCGTCGCCGGTCCGACCGTGCAGACGATCTTGGCGCGCCGGGTCACGAGCGAACCCTACCTACCTCACCGGGGCCGGGGCTTCAGCCGCGAGCCGCTTCCATGATCGCTTCCTCCACCGGCCGGCCGGTCTGCTCGGCGAGCCGGGTGGCCGCCAGCACCCGCTTGTAGTCGCGTGGCACCACCGCGCAGAAGCGGGTCAGCGCGGCCGGCCAGTCCGCCAGCAGGGCCGCCGCCACCGTCGAGCCGGTCTCGGCAGCGTGCCGGGCGACGATGGCGCGCAGGCCGGGGGCGTCCTCCGGCTGCACCGGCTCGATGTCCACCATCTCGCCGTTGACGCCGGCGAGGTCCAGGTCCAGGAGGTACGCAACGCCGCCGGACATGCCGGCCGCCAGGTTGCGCCCGTGCCGGCCGAGCACCACCACCCGGCCGCCGGTCATGTACTCGCAGCCGTGG
>DASPYH010000099.1:0-6027 GCA_035636875.1 Mycobacteriales bacterium
CCGGACCTCGCCGGTCGCGGTGTCGTACAACCGCAGCGGGCGGCCCGGTCCGGGCAGGCGCGGGATCTCCGGCCGTGGCCACGACTCCATGCAAGCCACACTAACGGGGGCCCGTCACGCCGACAGGGGTCCGGGCCCGGCCCGGAACGGGTGCGACCGGCTTCCGGGATGGCTTCGGAACGGCCTCAGAACGGCGGCCAGGGCACCGCCGGCCACTCCCCGGACGGCTCGGGGTAGCAGCGGCCCGCCAGCAGTCGCTCCACCCGGCGCTTCACCGCGCTGACCTCGCGGCGGGTCAGCAGCGCCGACAGCGCCGCCTCCAGTGGCCCCTCCAGCTCCGCGCGCAGCTGCGAGAGCGCCTCAACCGCGTCGTCCGGCAGCGGGGTGCCCGCCCACGACCACAGCACGGTCCGCAGCTTGTCCTGCTGGTGGAACGAGACCCCGTGGTCGACCCCGTAGACGTGCCCGCCCCGCACCGGAATGAGATGACCGCCCTTCCGGTCGGCGTTGTTCACGACCGCGTCGAAGACCACCATCCGCCGCAGCGGCGTGCGGTCGGCCCGGATCAGCCGGGCGAGGTCGACGGTCTCGTCGCCGTCGATCCACAGCTGCACCATGCCCGCGCCGAACGGGCCGTCTCGCACCACGGTCGGCGGCACCACGTTCCAGCCCAGCGCCGTCGAGACGACGTACGCCGCGGCTTCCCGGGCGGCCAGCGTCCCGTCCGGGAAGTCCCACAGCGGCCGCTCGCCCCGCACCGGCTTGTACACGCAGGCGGCGGTGATGCCGTCGCGGCTGAGCGAGCAGTAGAGCGTGGTGTTGCTGGCCTCGACGAGCCGCCCCTCGACCGACAGCGTGCCCGTGCGCAGCAGGTCCAGGGCCTCGCCCGCGTCGAGCACCACCGGCTCCTCCGCGGACGGCTGCACGGTCGGCTCGCTCACCCGTCCAGTGTGGCCGACGGCATGTGCGTCCGCGGGCCGGGCCGGCCGGTTGCATGGTCGAGCAGTCTCCGCGCTCAGCCGGCCGGTTCCACGTAGTCGAACTCCGGGCCACCGAAAGGGCCGGTAGCCGGCACGCAGGGCGCGCCCCCGTCAGCTCTCCGCCGCGCCGCCACCTCGGCGGTAGCCGTTCTGCCGGGGGCAGATGTGTCCGGCGGCGTCCAGCGGCAGCCCGCACAGCGGGCATGGCGGCCGCCCGGCCGAGACGACCCGCCGCGCCCGCTCGACGAACGCGCGCGCCTCCGCGGCGCTGATCCGGACCCGCAGCACGTCCGGGCCCTCCTCGACGTCCTCCAGGATGGTCGACTCGTCCGCCGGCTCGTCGCCCGCGGCCTGGGCCTCGACCACGACCAGCTGCGCGTCGCCGTCCCATGCCAGCCCCATGGCGCCGACCCGGAACTCCTCCTCGACCGGGGCGTCCAGCGGCTCGTTGTCGTCGCCGGAGATCTCCTCGGCCGTGCGGACGCCCAGCCGGCGCTGCACCTCGCCGAGCAGCTCGTCCAACCGGTCGGCGAGCAGCGCGACCTGCACCTTCTCCAGTGCGACGCTGACGGTGCGGCCGGAGCCGCTGGCCTGCAGGTAGAAGGTGCGGTCGCCAGGCTGCCCCACGGTGCCGGCGATGAACCGGGCGGGGCGGTCGAAGAGGTGCACCTGGCGTGGCATCGACTCCCCAGCCTACGCGAGCGGGCGGCAGATCCGGATCACCCAGCGGCCGCGGAGCCGCCGCCGGCGGTCGCGTCGCCGGGCGCTGTGCGGCGCCGCCGGCCCCGCTTCGACGGCGGCAGCAGCCCGGCCAGGTCGCCACCGGTGTCGTTCACCCTGAGCACGAACGGCCGGGTCTCGGTGTAGCGGATCACCGACACCGAGCACGGCTCCACGAAGATCCGCTGGAACAGGTCGAGGTGCAGGCCGAGCGCGTCGGCGATCAGCGACTTGATCACGTCGCCGTGGCTGCACGCCAGCCAGACGGCGTCCTCGCCGGACCGCGCGGTGACCCGGGCGTCCCAGTCGCGGACCGCCGTCACCGCACGCGCCTGCGCCTGCGCCAGCCCCTCGCCGTCCGGGCCGGGGAACACGGCCGCCGACGGGTGCTGCTGGACCACCCTCCACAGCGGATCCCGGGTCAGGTCCTTCAGCGGCCGGCCGGTCCAGTCGCCGTAGCGGACCTCGGTCAGCCGCGGGTCGAGCTGCGGCGCGGGGCCGTCGCGGCCGGCCAGCAGCGCAGCCGCGGTCTCGACGCAGCGCTCGAGCGGGCTGCTCACCACCGCGGCCAGCGGCACCGTGGCAAGCCGCTGCGCCAGCGCCGCCGCCTGCCGCCGCCCGCGCTCGTCGAGGTGGACGCCCGGGGTGTGCCCGGCCAGCACCGGCCCGGTCAGCGCGGTCAGCCCGTGCCGGACGAGCAGGACGGTCGCCACGGCGGCCACTCTAGACAGCGGCGCCGGACTGGCCGGAAGGCCAGCCGGGTACCTCCGCGGGTATGAGTGACGAGGAGAGCACCGGCACCGTCCTGACGGCCCTCTTCGCGAACCTCGTGATCGCGGTCGCCAAGATCGTCGCCGGCCTGCTCAGCGGGTCCAGCGCGATGCTGGCCGAGGGTGCGCACTCGGTCGCGGACACCACCAACCAGGTGTTCCTGCTCATCGCGCTGCGGCTGAGCCGCCGGCCGCCGGACGAGACCCACCCGTTCGGGTACGGCAAGGAGCGGTTCTTCTGGTCCCTGCTGGCCGCGGTCGGGATCTTCGTGTCCGGCGCGGTCTTCTCCGTCTACGAGGGCGTGCACAGCCTGCTCGCGCACACCGAGTCCGAGACCCGCTACCTCCTGTCGTACCTGGTGCTCGGCGTGGCCTTCGTCGCGGAGGGCGTGTCGTGGCTTCGAGCGGTGCGGCAACTGCGGGCCGAGGCGGCGCGCAGGGACCGCGACATCGTCGAGCACCTTCGGCTGTCCTCCGACCCGACGGTGAAGACGGTCTTCTCCGAGGACAGCGCCGCCCTGGTCGGGCTCCTTCTCGCCGCCGCCGGCCTGGCGCTGCACCAGATCACCGGGCAGGCGTTCTGGGACGCCGCGGCGGCGATCGCCATCGGTGTGCTGCTGGCCGTCGTGGCCTACCTGCTGGGCCGGGACACCAAGGAACTGCTGATCGGCGAGGCAGCGCCGGCGCCGGTACGCCGGGCGCTGCGCGACGCGCTGGCCGGCTACGACGAGATCGACCGGGTGCTGGACGTGCGCACGATGCTGGTCGGCCCGATGGCCCTGCTCGTCGCCGCCCGGGTGGACATGGACGACCGGCTGGACGCCGCGGGCGTCGAGGATGCCACCGTCCGGATCGACACCGACCTGCGGTCCCGCTTCCCGGAGATCCGCGAGACCTACCTGGAGGCGAGGTCGAGTCGTTCTCAGGTCGCCGCGAGCACACCCGAGGCGAGCAGCGAGAGCACCAGCGCACCCAGCGCGACGCGGTAGACGATGAACACCGTGTAGCTGTGGCGGGAGATGAACGTCAACAGCCACGCCACCGCCCCGTACGCCACCGCGAAGCTGACGGCGGTCGCGACCAGCGTCGCCGGCCAACCGACGCCGCGCGAGATCGCGCCGGCCTCGCTCACCGCCTGCAGTGCTCCGGCGGCCAGCAGAGCCGGTATGGACAGGAAGAACGACAGCCGGGTGACGCTGACCCGGTCCAGCCCGCGCAGCAGGCCAGCCGACATCGTCGCGCCGGACCGCGACACCCCGGGGATCAGGGCAAGGCACTGGGTCACGCCGATCGCCAGCGTGTCCTTCCAGGTCACGTCCTCCTCGTGCCGCTTCTGCGTCCCGGTGCGGTCGGCGTACAGCATCGCGCCGCTCCACAGCACCAGCGCCGACCCGACGAACCACAGGCTGCGCAGGGTGGTCTCGATCTGGTTCTTGAACAGCAGCCCGACCACTCCGATCGGGATCGAGCCGAGTATCACCGCCCAGCCGAAGCGCCAGTCGGGGTCCGCCCGCCAGCCCGCCCGGAACAGGCCGCGGACCAGGGCGAATACGATCCGGCGCAGGTCGTCCCGGAAGTACAGCAGCGTCGCGAGCACCGCGCCGACCTGGATGATCGCGGTGAACGCGGTGATGTCCGCGGCGTCGGTGGAGTAGCCGAGGACGCGCTCCAGGATGGTCAGGTGCCCGGTGCTGGAGACCGGCAGGAACTCCGTGAGCCCTTCGACGGTGCCGAAGAGGGCCGCGGTGAAGAGGTTCACGCGCGGCTCATCCGACGCCGGCGCGCTCGACCGCGTCCACGACGACCCGCAGCGACGCGGCGCGCTCCGGCGGCGTCGCCCCGTACGGCGCGAGGCTGAGGGTGGTGACGCCGGCGTCGGCGAGGCCGCGCACCCGGTCGGCGATCCGGTCCGGCGGGCCGAGCAGCGAGGTCCGGTCGACGAACTCGAACGGCACCGCCTCGGCCGCCTCCCGGTGCCGGCGGGCGAGGTAGAGCTCCTGCACCTCGGCGGCCTCGCGCTCGAAGCCCATCCGGCGGGCGATCCGGTTGTAGAAGTTCTGCTCGCGGCTGCCCATGCCGCCGACGTACAGCGCCGCGTAGTCGCGGATCGGGGCGGCGCAGGCCTCGAGGTCGTCCCCGACCGAGACCGGGACCGTCGCCGCGACGTCGTAGCCGTCCATGCCGAGCCCGGCCTTCGCCCGGCCGGCCCGCACCGGGGCGAGCACGTCGGCGGCATACTCCGGGGAGAAGAAGATCGGCAGCAGCCCGTCGGCGATCTCCCCGGCCAGCTCGAGGTTCTTCGGCCCGACCGCGGCGAGGTAGATCGGGATCCGCTCCCGGACGGGGTGCACGATCAGCTTGAGTGCCCGGCCCGGACCGTCCGGCAGCGGCAGCGTGTAGTGCTCTCCGTTGTAGCGGACCG
This sequence comes from Mycobacteriales bacterium, assembly GCA_035636875.1. Taxonomy (GTDB): domain Bacteria; phylum Actinomycetota; class Actinomycetes; order Mycobacteriales; family CADCTP01; genus CADCTP01. The sequence continues at coordinate 4,893 of DASPYH010000099.1, forward strand.
TGTCCCGGCGCATCGCCATCCGGACGATCTCGACGTACTCGCGGGTCCGGCCGAGTGGCTTGTCGAACCGCACGCCGTGCCAGCCCTCGGACACCTGCGGGCCGGACACCCCGAGGCCGAGCCGGAACCGGCCCCCGGACAGGGTGTCCAGCGTCGCCGCCGTCATCGCCGTCATCGCCGGGGTCCGCGCCGGGATCTGCATGATCGCGCTGCCCACGTCGATCCGCTCGGTATGGGCGGCCACCCAGGACAGCACCGACACCACGTCCGAACCCCACGCCTCGGCGGCCCAGACGACGGCGAAGCCGAGCCGGTCCGCCTCCTGGGCGAGCGCGAGGTTGGCCGCGTCGTTGCCGGCCCCCCAGTAGCCGAGGTTCAGTCCGAGCCGCACGGCCGCACCCTATCCGTCCCGCCCAGGCGGGCGGCGCCGGCCGTATGCTCCTCGGCGGCCGAGGCGCCACCCGAGCCGGCCCGGCCGCCCATGGGTGCGCCGGCCGGAGCGTCGACGCCGGCTTGTCCGGGGTGCGAATGGCCCGAAGCCCGCCGCCGCAGTGCACCGCCGCCTCGCGGACACCGCCCCTTCCGGGGCGCCGGCGACGGGTCGGCTGGGCGTGATCCGTCGCCGGTTCCCTCGCGCGCCGGCGGGCGGTCAGCACATGCAGGCGAGTCGGGGCGCATACCACCGCTCACCGTCGGTAGGTTGCGCGGCCATGGAGCAGCGCGCGGTCGGCCGCAGCGGGCTGGTCGTGTCCCGGCTCGGGCTCGGCACGGCCACCTGGGGCCGGGACACCGACCCCGACGACGCGGCCGCGCAACTGGTCGCCTTCCGGGAAGCCGGCGGCACCCTGCTCGACGTCGGCCCCTGGTACGTCTGCGAGCAGACCGAGCCGCTGGTCGGCCGGCTGCTGCGCGATGTCGTGCCGCGCGACGAGCTCGTGCTCGCGGTGAAGTCCGGCGGGCCGGTCGCGCCGGGCGCCGCGACCCGCGGCGCTTCCCGGGGCGGCCTGCTCACCGCGCTCGACAACACGCTGCTGCGGCTCGGCGTCGACTCGGTCGACCTGTGGCAGGTGCACGGCTGGAACGACGCGGTGCCGCTGGAGGAGGTGCTCTCCGCCGTCGACACCGCGGTCACCAG
>DASPYH010000100.1:0-11348 GCA_035636875.1 Mycobacteriales bacterium
CGATCAGCGCGGTGGCCGCCTCGATCCGGAACTTAGGCTTGCTGGTCCTGGCCGGCGGGCCGCGGCGCAGCCAGGCCAGCTCCTTGCGCAGCAGGTTCTGCCGGCGGGACTCCGCTGCGGCCGCCTGCCGGGCACGCTCGGCCCTGGCCAGCACGTACGCGGAGTAGCCGCCGTCATAGCGGCGGACCGTCCCGTCGCCGACCTCCCAGGTCCGCTCGCCGACCTCGTCCAGGAACCACCGGTCGTGCGTCACCACGACCAGCGCCTCGCCCCGGCCCTTCAGGTGGGCGGCGAGCCAGCCGACGCCCTCGACGTCGAGGTGGTTGGTCGGCTCGTCCAGGACCAGCAGGTCGGACCGGGCGACCAGGGCGGCGGCGAGGGTGACCCGGCGCCGCTCCCCGCCGGAGAGCCGGTCGAGCGGCGCGTCGAGCCCGATGCGGGGCAGACCGAGCCCGTCCAGCACGCCGCGGACGGCCGCATCGCCGGCCCACTCGTGGACGGCGCCGTAACCCGCCAGCACCGCGCCGCGGACCGTCGCGCTCCGCCCGTCGCAGTGGCCGACGGGCTCGGTGCGCTGGTCGACGTACCCGACGCGCAGCCCGCCGGCGGTCGTCACCCGGCCGGAGTCGGGCTCCTCCCGGCCGGTCAGCAGCCGGAGCAGGGTCGTCTTGCCGCCGCCGTTCCGGCCGACGACCCCGATCCGGTCCCCGGCGGCGACGCCGAGGGAGACCCGATCGAGCACCACGGTGGTGGCGTACGCCTTGCTGACCGACTCCAGGCCGACCAGCGGCGGCGCGGCCGTCACGGCCCCGCCTCGCCCGACCTCACGGAAACCGCACCTCGTCGCCGCTCACGACGCGGGCACCGCTGACCGGGCCATGCGCCACCCGGACCGTGCGGCACACCCCGGCGCCGGCGAGCGCGGCGGCGAGCCGGACCGCCGCCTCCCGCGACCGGGCCAGGAACGCGCACGTCGGTCCGGAGCCGGACACCACCGCTCCCAGGGCGCCGAGATCGATCCCGGCCCGCAGCGTCCGGCGCAGTTCCGGGCGCAGCGAGATCGCGGCGGCCTGCAGGTCGTTGGCCAGCAGGTGGCCGAGCGCCGTCGGGTCGTGCGTGCGCAGCGCGTTGATCAGCCGGTCTGGCTCCCCCGCCGCCGGCGGGTCACCGAGCACCCGCAGCCGGTCCAGCTCCCCGTACACCCGGGGAGTGGGCAGGCCGCTGCCGGAGACGGCGAAGACCCAGTGCCAGCGGCCGGTGGCCAGCACCGGGGTGAGCCGCTCGCCGCGGCCGGTGCCGAGCGCGGTCCCGCCGGTGAGCGCGAAGGCCACGTCGCTGCCCAGTTCGGCCGCGAGCTCCAGCAGGTCGGCCCGGTCCATGCCGGTGCCCCACAACGAGTCGCAGGCCACCAGCGTCGCGGCCGCGTCGGCACTGCCGCCGGCGAGCCCACCCGCGACGGGGATGCCCTTGACCACGTCGAGGCGGACCGCCGGCTCCACCCCGGCCCGCTCCGCGAGCAGCACCGCCGCCCGCCAGACCAGATTGTCCCCGTCCAGCGGCAGCACGCCCGCGCCCTCGCCGCGCACGCCGAGGCTCAGGTCGCGGGCGGGCGTCGCGGTGACCTGGTCGTGCAGCGACACGGCGTGGAAGACCGTGACCAGGTCGTGGTAGTCGTCCTCGCGCCGCGGCCCGACGGACAGATGCAGGTTCACCTTCGCGGGGACGCGGACCGTGACCGGCTCGGGCACGCCGAGCAGTCGGGGCGGGGACACCCGGAGCAGGGTAGTGCGCAGCGCCCGTCCGGCTCAGCGACCAGGCCGGCCGGGGACACCCGGGCTTGCCCTGGTGCACCCGGCTTCATCCTGGGCGAGCGCGCTGACCAACCGGACCAGCGGCTCCCCTTCGATCGCCCCGGGGGTCCGGGGGGCGCCCCCCGCGTTAGCCCGGAGGCGTCAGCCGGATCCGGCGGCGGCGATGCGGGCGAAGGCCGCCACGTCGAGTGCCTCGCCGCGCAGCCCGGGGTCGACGCCGGCGGCGCGCAGCACCTGCTCCGCCCGGGCCGGGGACCCGGCCCACGACGCCAGCGCGGCCCGCAGGGTCTTGCGCCGCTGGGCGAAGGCGGCGTCGACCACGGCGAAGACGTCGCCGCGGGTCACTCCGGCCGGCAGCGGCGGCGGGTCGCGCCGGCGGAGCGCGACCAGGCCCGAGTCGACGTTGGGCACCGGCCAGAAGACGGCCCGCGGGACGGCGCCGGCCCGCCGCACCTGGGCGTACCACGCCGCCTTCACCGACGGCACCCCGTACGCCTTCGAGCCGGGCCCGGCGGCCAGCCGCTCGGCCACCTCGGCCTGCACCATGACAAGGCCGTGCCGCAGCGACGGCAGCACCTCCAGCAGGTGCAGCACCACCGGCACCGCGACGTTGTACGGCAGGTTGGCGACCAGCGCGGTCGGCTGCGGGTCCGGTACGCCGTCGAGCCGCAGCGCGTCCGCGGTCAGGACGCTGAGCCGGTCCGCCCGGTCGGGGCGCCGATCGGCGACCGTCCCCGGCAGGGCGGCGGCGAGGACCGGGTCCACCTCGACCGCGGTGACGTGCCGGGCGGCGTCGAGCAGGCCGAGGGTGAGCGAGCCGAGGCCCGGACCGACCTCGAGGGCCACCTCGTCCGGCTCCAGCGCGGCGGTCCGGACGATGCGGCGCACCGTGTTCGGGTCGTGCACGAAGTTCTGCCCGAGCGTCTTGGTCGGCGTGATGCCGAACTCGGCGGCCAGCGCGCGCACCTCGGCCGGGCCGAGCAGCCCCGCGGTCACCCGGCCATGCTGTCACCCGACCGGGCCGGGGACAGGCTCAGAGGTACTGGCCGCAGACCGGCCAGGGTGATCGGCCGCGTGCCTGGTAGAGGTTGTAGGCCACCCTGGTCTGCTCGGCGACGGAGGCCTCGCTCGGCAGCCCGGTGCCGCCGTTGGCGGTCCAGGTCCCCAGGTCGAACTGGTAGAGCCCATAGTAGGGACCGGCCGGGTTGTACGCCGCCGGGTTCAGACCCGACTCGCACTTCGCCAGCCCGCACCAGTTCAGCCCGCCGGTGGTGGGGAAGTCGGCGCATGCCGCCGGCTGGGCCGACTGGCTCGGCTGGGCCGCCGGCGCCGGGGGGCCGAGCACGACCACCTCGTCCACCGGCTTGACCACCACCGTGACCCTGGCCACCTTCCGAGACGTCAGCCTGCCGTCGACGTACGTCTCGACGTAGCTGGTCTCCTCGAGTCCGTTGACGCCCTTCGTGGTGACCTTGCGGGAGCCGGGCGCCGCGTTCGGGTCTTGCTTCTCGACGGTCTGGTACTCCAGCACGGTCCGGGTCGTCGTTGTCCTGGTCACGACCCGGCTGACGGTGATCGTCATCCCGTCCACCACCGCGGCGGTGGCGAGTTGGGAGACGCGGTCGTCGCCGTCGAGTCTCACCCCGGCCGCGTCCAGCACCTCGCCCACGGTCGCCGCGGTGGTGCGGAGGCGCTTGTGATGCCCGTCCGCGACGACGGTCACCGTCTTGGGCGTGCGGAGGGTGAGCTCGAACCCGTCCAGGGGCAGCCGGCTGGACCGGGACGACGAGACGAACAGCCCGCTCTGCCGGTAGCCGACCTGGTCGAGCGCCTCCTGCACGGTGGTCGCGGTGACCCAGACCTCCCGCGCCTTGCCGTCGACGGTCAGCCTGAGCAGCCGGCCGCGACGCAGCACGATCTCGGCGCCGTCGGAGATCCTGGCCTCCCGGCTGGGGGCGAGCACGTCGTGCTGCCCGATCGTGAGGCCGGCGTCGTCGAGCACGCCGCCGACGGTGCTGGCGTACGTGGACAGCGTCCGGGCCTCGCCGTCGACGGTCAGCGTGACCGACTTGTCCAGCACCGCCCAGGCCGCGGTCCCGGCCAGCAGCCCGAACAGGACGAGGCAGTAGAGGGCGAGCCGCACCGGGTGCCTGACCGGGTGCCGGCGCTCGCGCGCGGGACCGGCGGGACCGGCGGCTGGCGCGGACGGGGGGGCAGCCGGGGCGGCCGGCGCCCCGGCCTGGACCGGTGGCAGCGAGCCGGTCGTCTCGGCGAGTCCGAGCCCGCGGAGCGCTCTCAGGTCGGCGAGGCCGCCATCCCAGTCGAGGTCCCGTTCGGCCACGGCGGTGGCCGAACGAGGAAGCCGCCCTGTCGCCGCCCGGTCGGCGGGCCGCGGCCACGCGCTCGCGCCGGTCCCCCGCCACGGGTCGGCGGCCGGCGGCCCGGGGGTGGCTGCGGTCCCTGGGCCACGGTCCGGCTCTGGCCGATGGGCGGACCACCGGTCCAGCTCTGGCCGATGGGCGGACGACCGGTCCGGCTCTGGCCGATGGGCGGACCACCGGTCCGGCTCTGGCCGATGGGCGGACGTCCGGTCCGGCTCTGGCCGATGGGCGGACGACCGGTCCGCCGGTGGCTGCGTGACCGGGAGGCCGGGCTGGTCGGCCGGCAGCGGCGCGAACCAGTCGGTCTGATCGTCCTCGGGCCGCGGCCAGGCGACCGCCTGGCGCGCTCGCCGCACCCGCTCGTCCACACTCCACTGCGGACCGTCCGAAGACAACGTCCACTGCGTACCCGAGTCCACACCCGCCGGTCCGCCTGGATGCGTGCGGTGCCGGTGGCGACCACGCGGACTGCCGTTGTCGTCCATTGGTCCGGGGACCATAACGGCCGAGCCCTTACAGGCCAAGTCGAGTGACGCCCCGTGCAGGGATGGTCACCAGACGCCGAAGACCCGTTGGCCCGTTCGGGTGATCTCCTCGCACAGGTGTTCGATGTGGACACTCTTCACGGCTGCCAGTGCGCGCACGGTCAGGGGAAGCAGGTACGGCGCGTTGGGCCGCCCCCGGTAGGGCATCGGTGTCAGGAACGGCGCGTCGGTCTCCACCAACAACTGCTCCAACGGCACCACCGCGGCCGCCTCCCGCAGGGACGCCGCGCTCTTGAAGGTGACGGTCCCGGCGAACGACAGCACGTACCCGGCCCGCACGCACGCCCGGGCCATCCCGATCTCACCGGAGAAGCAGTGGAAGACCGTCCATTCCGGAGCACCCTCCTCGCCGAGCACCCGCAGCACCGCGTCGTGCGCGTCCCGGTCGTGGATCACCAGCGCCTTCCCGGCCGACTTCGCCAGCGCGATGTGCCGGCGGAAGGCGAGCTCCTGCTCGGCGGCGGGCACCCGGTCCCAGTAGAAGTCCAGACCGGTCTCGCCGACCGCGCGCACCTCGGGCCGGACGGCGAGCTCGGCCAGGCCGTCCCATGTGGACTCGTGGATGCCGCCGACCTCGTTGGGGTGCACGGCGACCGCGGCGACCACCTCGGGGTGGCTCGCCGCGGCGTCGGCACACCACCGCGACGACTCCAGCGTGTCCCCCACGGTCACCACCCGGGTCACGCCGACCGAGCGGGCGTCCGCAAGCGACTGTCCGATGTCGACGCCCATCGCATCCAGGTGGCAGTGGCTGTCGAAAACCTCCGCCGGGAGCGGTTCCGGCGGTGGCGGTGGCTCCCCGCGGGCGGGTGGGCTCACCCGCCGGCGACGGAACCGGAAAGCCGCTCCAGCTCCTCGTCCACGACGGAGGCGTCGAGCTTGCGGAACAGCGGCGTCGGCGGGGCGAGCGGGCGGCCGGCCGGCAGCGGCACCGACTCCCACCGGGCGCCGGTGTCGTATTCGCCGGTGAGCACCGTGTACGACGGGGACCCGGCCGCGGTCGGCTCGTCCACCCCGACCAGGTCCGGCATCGCCGCCCACTCGCTCTCGCCGCCGAGCAGCGCGTGCACCTCCGACGACGAGAACGGCAGGAACGGGGTGAGCAGGGTCTTGGCGTCGTCGACCACCTGCAGCGCGACGTGCAGGATCGTGCCCATCCGGTCGAGGTCCTCCTGGCGGCCGGACTTGCGCAGCTGCCACGGCGCCTGGTCGGACAGGTAGCGGTTGGCGTCGCCGACGACCCGCATCGCCTCGCCGATCGCCGCCTTCTGGCGGGACCGCTCGAGCAGGCCGCCGACCGTGTCGAACGCGTCCTTCGACGTCGCGAGCAGCGCGGCGTCCGCGTCGGTGAGGCCGGCCGCCCGCGGGACCGAGCCGAAGTTGCGCGCGGCCAGCGACACCGACCGGTTGACCAGGTTGCCCCAGCTGTCGGCCAGCTCGTCGTTGTTGCGGCGGCGGAACTCCGACCAGGTGAAGTCGGTGTCCTGCGACTCCGGCCCGGCGGCGGACAGGTAGTAGCGCAGCGCGTCCGGGTCGTAGCGGGACAGCACGTCCCGGACGTAGATCACCACGCTGCGGGAGGAGGAGAACTGCCTGCCCTCCATGGTCAGGAACTCGCTCGAGACCACCTCGTGCGGCAGCTCGAGCGCGCCCAGTGCGCCCGGCCTGCCGCCGCGGGCGCCCCGCCCGTCGTAGCCGAGCAACATCGCCGGCCAGATCTCCGCGTGGAAGACGATGTTGTCCTTGCCCATGAAGTAGTAGCCGCGAGCCTGCTCGCCCTGCCAGAACGGCCGCCACGCGTCCGGGTCCCCGGTCCGCCTGGCCCATTCGATCGAGGCCGACAGGTAGCCGACGACGGCGTCGAACCACACGTACAGCCGCTTGTCCGGCCGGTCCCGCCACCCGTCCAGCGGCACCGGCACGCCCCAGTCGATGTCCCGGGTGATCGGCCGCGGGCGCAGGTCATCGAGCAGGTTGAGGGAGAACTTCAACACGTTCGGCCGCCAGTTGTCCCGGGTCTGCAGCCAGGACCCGAGCACCTCGGCGAACGCGGGCAGGTCGAGGAAGTAGTGCTCCGTCTCGACGAAGAGCGGCGTCTCCCCGTTGATCCGGGACCGCGGGTTGATCAGGTCGGTCGCGTCGAGCTGGTTGCCGCAGTTGTCGCACTGGTCGCCGCGGGCCGCCGGGTAGCCGCAGATCGGGCAGGTGCCCTCGATGTAGCGGTCGGGCAGCGTGCGCCCGGTCGACGGCGAGATGGCGCCCAGCGCGGCCTGCGGGAAGACGTACCCGTTGCGGAGCAGGCCGAGGAAGATCTCCTGCACCACCGCGTAGTGGTTGCGGGTGGTCGTGCGGGTGAACAGGTCGTACGACAGGCCGAGCGTCTGCAGGTCCTCCTGGATCACCCGGCTGTAGCGGTCGGCGATCTCCCGCGGGGTGGCGCCCTCGGCGTCGGCGGCGACCGTGATCGGGGTGCCGTGCTCGTCGGTCCCGCTGACCATGAGCACGTGCCGCCCGGCCATCCGCTGGTACCGGCTGAACACGTCCGAGGGCACGCCGAACCCGGCGACGTGCCCGATGTGCCGCGGTCCGTTGGCGTACGGCCACGCCACCGCGGTGAGGACGTGCGAACTGTCCGGCATGCGTCCAGCGTAGTGAGGCCTCCGGCGGCCTCATCCCGCGCCTCGGGCGGAGTCCACCACGGCCGCGTAGACGACCCGCTTGGGCACGCCGGTCTCGCGGGCCACGTCCGCGATCGAGGTCTTGCGGTCGGTCCCCGCGGCTTCCCGCGCGGCGACCGCGGCGGCCAGCCGGGCGGGGTCGGCGACCGCCGCGCGCACCGGCGCACCGCCGATCACCAGCGTCACCTCGCCGCGCACGCCGCCGGCGGCCCAGTCGCGCAACTCGGCCAGCGGGCCGCGGCGGACCTCCTCGTACGTCTTGGTCATCTCCCGGCATGCCGCCGCCGGGCGGTCCGGACCGAGCACCTCGGCGGCGTCGGCCAGCATGGCCGCGAGCCGGTGCGGCGCCTCGAACAGCACCAGCGTCCGGCGCTCGTCGCGCAGCGCCTCGAGCGCCCGCCGCCGCTCGCCCGGCCGGCGCGGCAGGAACCCCTCGAAGCAGAACCGGTCCGACGGCAGCCCGGACAGCGCCAGCGCGGTGGTCACCGCGGACGGCCCGGGCAGCGCGGTGACCGGGACGCCGGCCGCGACCGCGGCGGCGACCAGCCGGTAGCCGGGGTCGGACACGCTCGGCATTCCGCTGTCGGTGACCAGCAGCACGGTCCGCCCGCCGACCAGCTCGTCCACCAGGCCGGGCGTGCCGGCGACCTCGGTCGCGTCGTCGTGGCGGACCACCCTGCCGCCGACCCGGACGCCGAGGTCCGAGGCGAGCCGGCGCAGCCGGCGGGTGTCCTCGGCGGCGACGACGTCGGCACCGGCCAGCGCGGCCCGCAGCCGGGGACTGGCGTCGGCGGGGTCACCCAGCGGCGCGCCCGCCAGCACCAGCGTCCCCGCCGTCGCCTCGGCCACCGCTCGAGCCTACGGCCGGCCGCGTCCAGCCCCGCGGCACATACCATCGCGCGCATGGCCGCCACCCTCGAGGCTCCCCCGCTGGACGCCCCGGGCCCGGCGGACGCGCCCAAAGCCGGCCACGCAGTCGCCGCGAGGCTCGCCCGACTCCGGCCGCTGCCGGACGACCGCGTGCTGTCCTGGATCGCCACCGCGGTCATCACCCTGGTCGCGGCTGCCGTTCGCCTGTGGGGGATCGGCTTCCCGCCGGACAAGCAGTTCGACGAGGTCTACTACGCCACCGAGGGCGTGGAGATGCTCCGGCAGGGGTACGAGAGCAACCGCGGCTACATGTTCATCGTGCACCCGCCGCTCGGGAAGTGGCTGATCGCCGCCGGCATCAAGGCCTTCGGCGACGGGCCGGTGGGCTGGCGGGTGCCCGCCGCTGTCGCCGGGACGCTCTGCGTGCTGATCCTGATCCGGGTGGTTCGCCGGATGACCCGCTCGACGCTGCTCGGCTGCGTCGCGGGCGTGCTGCTCGCCGCCGACGGCCTCTCGATCGTGCAGAGCCGCTTCGCGCTGCTGGACATCTTCCTCGCGGTCTTCGTCCTCGCCGGCTTCGCCTGCCTGGTGGTCGACCGCGACCGGGTCCGGGAACGGCTGGCCGGAGCGGTCGGGACCGGCGGCGTGCTGGGTCCGCGGGTCGGGCTTCGACCGTGGCGGCTCACCGGCGGTGTCCTGCTCGGCCTGGCCTGCGCGGTGAAGTGGAGCGGGATCTGGTTCCTGCTCGGTTTCGGCCTGCTGTCCGTGCTCTGGGACCTCGGCGCCCGCCGCTCGGCCGCGGTGCCGAAGCCGGTCGGCGGCACCGCCGCCCGCGACCTGCCCGGCGCCGTCGCCGCGCTCGGCGTCGCCCCGGTCGCGGCCTACCTGCTCAGCTGGAGCGGCTGGTTCCTGGGCGAGAACGCCTACGGCCGGCACTGGGCGGACGCCAACGCCGGCTACTGGTCGTGGCTGCCGGGGCCGCTGCGGTCGCTGCTGCACTACCACTGGGAGATGTGGCACTTCCACAGCACCCTGACCACTCCGCACGACTATCAGTCCTCGCCGTGGGGCTGGCTGGTCACCGGCCGGCCGGTGCTCTTCTACTACCCGAGCAAGCCGTCGCCGACCGGCTGCGGCGCCGCGACTGCGTCCGGACCGTTCTGGACGTCGGCACGCCCGCGCTGTGGTGGGCTTTCGCCCCGGCCGTGCTCTGGGCGGCCTGGATCGCGCTTGTCCGGCGGGACTGGCGGGGCTGGGCCGTGCTGGTCGCGTTCGGCGCCGGCTGGCTGTCCTGGTTCTCGATCCCGGGCCGGACGATGTTCCTGTTCTACATGACCCCGCTGGTGCCGTTCCTGGTCATCGGCGTGACGCTGGTGCTGGGCGCGGTGCTCGGCACGGCCCGGGCCGGCGAACCGCGACGCACCCTCGGCCTGGCCGCGGTCTGCGCGTACGTGGCGCTGGTGGTGGTCAATTCCGCCTACCTGTGGCCGATCCTGACCGGGCAGCTGATCACGTACGAGGAGTGGCGGACCCGGATCTGGTTCCCGTCCTGGGTCTGAACCCGCCGTCCCGACCGGCCGAGCCAGCCAGGGGTCCCGCCGGGCACGAGTCCAGCCGCGGCCGACGGGCGTGACGACGGTGGGGCGATCGAACCCTCTTGGAGGGGATTGACGCAGGAGCGGCCGCGGCGAAAGCTTCTGCCGGGCATGCCGGCCACACCGCTGTTCTCGGTGCCCCGGCGTCGAGCATGCCCGGAGAGGCGACTGAGATGGCCGACCGCCTGCGGCTGCTCCCGTCCCGCCGAGCCCAGCGCGCCGGCATCATGCCGGCGGCCGCCGCCTTGGCACTGCTGCTTCCGACCATCCCCGCGGCGGCGGCGCCAACGGCAGCCGCCGCGCCCACCGTCTCCGGTCACACGGTCCTCGCCGGGAACGCCCGCTTCGAGGTGCTGACGCCGACGCTGATCCGGCTGGAGTACGCCGCCGACAGCCACTTCGAGGACGGCGCCACCTTCACCGTGGTGAACCGGAACCAGCCGGTGCCGGCATTCTCGGCCACCTCCCAGGGCGGCTACCTGACGATCCAGACGCAGCGCCTGACGCTGCGATACCGGACCGGCAGCGGCCCGTTCACGCCCGGGAACACCGCCGTCTCGCTCGACGTCGCCGGGCAGCCGGTCACGGCCGACCCGTCCTGGCCGGCCGCGCCCGGTAGCTGCGCGTTCGGCAGCGGCTGCCAGGCCGAGGATGCCCAGTTGTCCGGTGGCGAGAGCGTCAACTACGACCACACCGGCTACACCGGCCGCGGATTCACCGCGGACTACGGCCAGGTCAGCGCGCGCACCGCGTACACGGTGACCGGCGTCCCGGCGGTCGGCGACTACTCGGTCCAGGTCCGGTACGCCAACGGCGGGACGGCCACCCGCACGCTGAGCGTGCTCGTCAACGGCAGCCCGGCCGGGCAGCTGACCATGCCGCCCACCGGCAACTGGGACGCCTGGGCAACCGCCACGGTGCCGGTGCACCTGGCCGCCGGGACGAACGCCGTCGCGACCGCCTGCATGGCCGGCGACGGGTGCAACACCAACGCGGACAGTCTCGCGGTGACACCGTCCGGCGCCGGCTACCCGGCGGCGGTCCCCTCGCCTCCGGCCAGCGAGCCGGGGCAGCTCGGCGGCTGGACGCGCGGCCTCGACGCCTACCCCAACCAGGCCGGCGCCGACGTCACGAAGACGCAGCTGCACCCGGGCGTCCTCAACCGCCGCGGCTGGTCGCTCCTGGACGACACCTTCACCGCGCTGCGCACCGCGGACGGCTGGGCAGCGCCGCGTCCGGCCCGCCAGGGCGCGTACCAGGACGGCTACTTCTTCGGCTACGGCCACGACTACCAGCAGGCGCTGCGCGACCTGCGTGCGATCACAGGCCCTGCGGTGCTGCTGCCGCAGTGGGCGTTCGGCGTCTGGTTCTCCAAGTTCCAGGCGTACACGACGGAGGACTACGAGCAGCGGCTGCTGCCCGCCTTCCGGGCGAACAACGTGCCGATCGACGCCCTGGTCGTGGACAC
>DASPYH010000101.1:0-4571 GCA_035636875.1 Mycobacteriales bacterium
TCACGGCGCTCGGCGAGGACGTGGCCCTGCTCCGGCGGGACGCGACCGCCGCGGCGAGCTACCTCGCCTCCGGGGTCTCGGCGGAGGTGCCGGCGGCGGGGCATCGGTGAGCGGGCCGCCAGGCGGCGCCGGCGAGCGCGACGACGGGCGCTCCGGCGGCCCGGATCCGGTGCGCGGGCCGCTGGTCGGCGTGATCATGGGCAGCGACTCGGACTGGCCGGTGCTGTCCGCCGCGGCGGAGGTGCTGCGCGAGTTCGGGGTGCCGCATGAGGTCCGGGTCGTCTCCGCGCACCGCACCCCGCGGGACATGGTCGACTATGCCTCGGCCGCGGCGGGTCGTGGCCTGCGGGTGATCGTCGCGGGCGCCGGGGGAGCCGCCCACCTGCCCGGCATGGTGGCGAGCCTCACCCCGCTGCCGGTGATCGGCGTACCCGTGCCGCTGGCGCACTTCGACGGCCTGGACTCGCTGCTGTCGATCGTGCAGATGCCGGCCGGGATCCCGGTCGCGACGGTCTCCGTGGGCGGCGCCCGGAACGCGGGGCTGCTCGCCGTGCGCATCCTCGCCGCCGCCGACGCCGACCTGCGCGCAAGGGTGGCCGAGCACCAGGCCGGGCTCGCCGACGCCGCCCGCGCGAAGGACAGGGCGTTGCGGGACCGGCTGGCCGGCGGCTAGCTCGCGGCCGAGCGCGGGCCGTGGGCGGCCCACTCGATCGCCGGGCAGTGGTCCATCACCACGTCGAGGCCCGCGGCCTCGGCCCGGTCGGCTGCGTCGGTGTCGATCACGTCCAGCTGCAGCCACACCGCCTTGGCGCCGACCGCGACCGCCTCGTCCACGTGCGCTCCGGCGAACTCGGAGCGGCGGAACACGTCCACGACGTCGATCGGGAACGGCACGTCCGCCAGCGAGGCGTAGCCCTGCTCGCCGTGCACCGGCTCGGCCTTCGGGTTCACCGGCACGATCCGCTTGCCGCGCGACTGCAGGAACCTCGCCACCCCGTAAGCCGGGCGCGCCTGGTTGCCGGTCAGCCCGACGATCGCCCAGGTCCGGTGCCGAAGCACCCGCTCGATGCCGTCCGCGTCACCGCGTGTCCTTGTTGCCACGACAACCATGACAACCCGTCCGGCGGGGTTCTTCCCCCCGGGACCGGCCACGAGCGGGTCCGGCTGGGTCAGGGACGGCCCAGGGCGCGGTAGATCCAGCCTGCCGCCCGCCACTCTGCCGGCTTCAGCGCGTTGCGGCCGTCGACGAGCCTGCGGTGCGCGACGACCCGGCCGAGCGTCGCCGGGTCCATCTCGCGGAACTCGGCCCACTCGGTGAGCAGCAGCAGCAGGTCGGCGTCCTTCGCCGCCTCCAGTGCCGACCCGGCGTACACCAGCTCGGGGTGCGCCCGCCGCGCGTTGCCGACGGCGGCCGGGTCGTAGACGACCACCGTCGCGCCCTCGCCCTGGATGGTCGCGGCCACGTCCAGCGCCGGCGAGTCCCGGATGTCGTCGGAGTTGGGCTTGAAGGCCGCGCCCCAGACGCACACCTTCGCCCCCTCGTACGTCCCGGACAGCAACTCCCGGCCGAGGTCGACCGCGCGTGCCCGTCGGCGCATGTTGATCGCGTCGACCTCCTTGAGGAACGTCAGCGCCTCGTCCGCGCCGAGTTCCTCGGCCCGGGCCATGAACGCCCGGATGTCCTTGGGCAGGCAGCCGCCGCCGAAGCCGAGCCCGGCGTGCAGGAAGCGCCGGCCGATCCGGTTGTCGTAGCCGAGCGCCTCGGACAGCTTGGTCACGTCCGCGTGCACGACCTCGCACACCTCCGCCATCGCGTTGATGAACGAGATCTTGGTGGCCAGGAACGAGTTCGCCGCGGCCTTGACCAGCTCGGCGGTGGCGAAGTCGGTCACCACCACCGGGCAGCCCGCGTCGATCGCCGGCGCGTACGCCGCGCGCAGCATCTGCTCGGCCCAGGCGGAGCGGACGCCGAACACGAGCCGGTCCGGGCGCAGCGTGTCCTCGACGGCGAAGCCCTCACGCAGGAACTCCGGGTTCCATGCCACCTCGACGTTGTCGCCCGGGGCCAGCGAGGCGACCAGGGCCGCCATCCGCTCCGCCGTGCCGGTCGGCACCGTCGACTTCCCGACCACGAGCGCCGGTCGGGTCAGCAGCGGTGCCAGCGTCGCGAAGGACGCCTCGACGTGGCTGAGGTCGGCGGCGTACCCGTCCCGGCGCTGCGGCGTCCCCACGCAGACGAAGTGGACGTCGGCGAACTCGGCGACCTCCTGGTAGGAGGCGGTGAACCGCAGCCGCCCGCTGTCCAGTGCCTTGCGCAGCAGCTCGGGCAGCCCCGGCTCGAAGAACGGCACGTCGCCGGTGGCGAGCCGGTCCACCTTCGCCGCGTCGACGTCGAGACCGATCACCTCGAAGCCGAGCTCGGTCATGCAGACGGCGTGGGTGGCGCCGAGATAGCCCGTGCCGAGCACGGACAGGCGGGGTCGGGGGCCTGTGATCACCGCGACAGAGTAGAGGACACCTCGTGGTCGTACCCTCGTGGCCGGGAGGGAGTCGCCGTGGACCCGTCTTTCGCCACCTACCGTCTCGCCGAGGAGCACACCATGCTCCGGGAGACGGTCCGTGCGCTGGCCGAGCAGAAGATAGCCCCGCGCGCCGCCGAGATCGATGCCACCGCGGAGTTCCCGTGGGACGTCTACGACGCCCTGCGCAGGGCCGACCTGCACGCCGTGCACATCCCGGAGGAGTACGGCGGGGCGGGCGCCGACTCGCTGGCCACCGCGCTGGTGATCGAGGAGGTCGCCCGGGTCTGCGCCTCGTCCTCGCTGATCCCCGCGGTGAACAAGCTCGGCACGACGCCGCTGCTGCTGTCCGGCGCGGACGAGCTGAAAAAGCAGGTGCTGCCGCCCGTGGCCAGCGGCGACGCGATGTTCTCGTACGCGCTGAGCGAGCGGGAGGCCGGCTCCGACACCGCCGCCATGAGGACCCGCGCGGTCCGCGACGGCGGCTCCTGGGTGCTCAACGGGTCGAAGTCGTGGATCACCAACGCCGGCGTGTCGACGTACTACACGGTCATGGCCTCGACCGACCCTTCCGCCGGGGCGAACGGCATCTCGGCGTTCGTGGTGCACAAGGACGACCCGGGCTTCTCGGTCGGGGCGAAGGAGCGCAAGCTCGGCATCAAGGGCTCGCCCACCTGCGAGATCTACTTCTCCGACTGCACCATCCCGGCCGAGCGCATCATCGGCGAACCGGGCACCGGGCTGAAGACCGCGCTGCGGACGCTGGACCACACCCGCCTGACCATCGGCGCGCAGGCGGTCGGCATCGCGCAGGGCGCGATCGACGCGGCGGTGGCGTACGTGAAGCAGCGCAAGCAGTTCGGCCGGCCGGTGGGCGACTTCCAGGGCGTCCAGTTCATGCTCGCCGACATGGCGATGCGGACCGAGGCCGCCCGGCAGCTGGTGTACGTCGCCGCGGCCAAGGCCGAGCGGGGCGAGCCGGACCTGACCTTCGCCTCCGCGGCGGCCAAGGTGATGGCCTCGGACACCGCGATGGCGGTGACCACCGACGCGGTGCAGCTGTTCGGCGGCTACGGCTACACCAAGGACTTCCCGGTGGAGCGGATGATGCGGGACGCCAAGATCACCCAGATCTACGAGGGCACCAACCAGATCAACCGCGTCGTCATGGCCCGCCAGCTGCTGCGATGAGCCCCTGCAGGGCGGCGGGAGCGGACTGCGGGCAGACCGCGTAGCGGTTGCCGCCCTCGCTCTTGGCCGCGTACAGCGCCCGGTCCGCCTGGGCGAGCAGGCGGTCGACGTCGGCGCTCGGGTCGGCGGTCACCGTGACGCCGACGCTCGCGCCCGACCAGGCGGTCACCCCTCCGGGCAGCGAGTACGGGATCGAGATCTCGGCGACGATCCGCTCCGCGAGCGCGGCCGCGCCGACCTCGTCGACGTCGACGCAGACCAGCACGAACTCGTCGCCGCCCAGCCGGGCGACCAGGTCCCGCTCCCGCACCGCCGAGCGCAGCCGGCGCGCGGTCTCCCGCAGGAGCTCGTCGCCGGTCGCGTGCCCGTGCGTGTCGTTGACCCGCTTCAGCCCGTCCAGGTCGACCGCGATGACGGCGACAGGGCCGGCTCCGCCGGAACCGACAGGGCCGGCTCCGCCGGCGGCGACGGGGCCGGCTCCGCCTGGGCCGACAGGGCCGACAGGGCCGGGTCCGCTGGCGCCGACGGGGCCGGCTCCGCCTGGGCCGACAGGGCCGGCTGCGCCGCCGGCGGCGAGCCCGATTATCGCCCGCTGCAGCCGGGCGACCAGCAGCAGCCGGTTGCCGAGCCCGGTCAGCGGGTCGGTGAGCGCGGTTCGGCGCAGCTCCTCCTGCACCCGGTGCCGCTCGGTCACGTCCTGGGCGCTGCCCCACGCCCGCAGCGGGCGCCCGGCCGGGCCCAGCTCCGCCTCGCCGCGGATCGACAGGTAGCGCACCTCGCCGGTGGTCAGCACCAGCCGCTGGTTCAGCTCGAACGGGCCGCCGCGCGCGAACACCGCCCGCAGCGTGGCGTCCACCCGGG
>DASPYH010000102.1:0-3543 GCA_035636875.1 Mycobacteriales bacterium
GGCGTCCGCGGAGCTTGTCACGACTCGATCGTACGAATCATCGGCGCAACCGGGCACGGTCGGGTCGTGCTGTGCTCGCCGATCCCGTACGGATACCTGCGGGCGAGCCGCTTGACCTGCCGCCGGCCGCGCTGGACGCCGGCTGGACGGGCGTGAGTCCTTAGTGGACGGGAGACGACCGGGGTGACGTCGCGTTTGTGGACCTGCTCGTACGAGCGCGCACGCGGCAGAACGTCCAAGTCGTACGCTCCACTAACGAGTGACGGTAGGCTGGCGGCATCCCGCGGCCCGTCGCACCACCCTTCGCCGTGCCGTGGGTCCGGGGGACACCCACTGCTGACCGCCGAGGGGAGACCGCGTGTCCAGGACGCCGACCGACGTGTTGCTGCGCGGGTTCCGCGTCGTCGGCGTCGGCATCCGGGAGCAGTGGCGGGTCTTCGTCGTCGCGGTCTGCGGCAGCGCGGTCTACGGCGCGATGACCGTGGCGAGCGCCTTCGTCATGGGCCGGGTGACGGGCGACGTGATCGTGCCGGCCTTCCAGCAGGGCCGCACCACCGCGGGGGCGTTGGCGGCCGCCGCGGCCGCGATCCTCGGCGTCGCCGTGCTCAAGGTGCTCGGCATCATCGGGCGCCGGATCGGTGCCGGCGTCGTGCAGTACCGGCTGCAGGCGGCGTACCGGCGCCGGGTGGTCCGGCAGTACCTGCGGCTGCCGCTGTCCTGGCACCAGCGCCACCCGACCGGCACGCTGCTGTCCAACGCGAACGCCGACGTCGAGTCGACCTGGTACGTGATGGCGCCGCTGCCGTTCGCCTGCGGCACGCTGCTGATGCTGGCGATCACCGCGGTCGCGCTGATCGCGACCGACCCGGTGCTGGCGCTGGTCGGCCTGGTCGTGTTCCCGGTGATCTTCGCGGTCAACTTCGCGTACTCCCGCCGCATGGCGCCGCGGATGACCCGCGCGCAGCAGCTGCGGGCCGAGGTCAGCGAGGTCGCGCACGAGAGCTTCGACGGCGCGCTGGTGGTCAAGACGCTGGGCCGGGAGGACCAGGAGACGGACCGGTTCCGGCGGCGGTCGGAGGAGCTGCGCGACGCGATGGTCTCGGTCGGCCGGGTGCGCGGCCTGTTCGACCCGATGATGGAGGCGGTGCCGACCCTCGGGACGCTCGCTGTGCTGCTCGTCGGCGCCGCCCGGCTGCGGTCCGGGGCGACCACCGTCGGCGACCTGGTCAGCGTGGCGTACCTGTTCACGGTGCTGGCCATGCCGATCCGGGCGATCGGCTGGGTGCTGGCCGACCTGCCCCGGGTGGTCGTCGGCTGGGACCGGGTGCAGCGGGTGCTGACCGCGGGCGGCGGCCAGGCGTACGGCGAGCGGCGGCTGGACGGCGCCGGCCGTCCGGCCACGCTGGCCGTGTCCGGGGTGAGCTTCGGCTACGCGCCGGCGAGCGAGGCGGCCGAGGCCGACGCCGAGCCGGTTCGGTCCGGGGTGCTGCACGACGTGACCTTCGAGGTCTCGCCGGGCCGTACCGTCGCCGTCGTCGGGCCGACCGGCAGCGGCAAGTCCACGCTGGTCACGCTGCTGGTCCGGCTCGTCGACCCGGACACCGGCTGCGTGCTCGTCGACGGCGCCGACCTGCGCGGGCTCGCCCGCGGTGGCGTCTCCGACCATGCGGCGCTGGTCAGCCAGGCGACGTTCCTGTTCGACGACAGCGTCCGCGGCAACGTCACCCTCGGCGCCGAGATCCCGGACGAGCGGGTGTGGGACGCGCTGCGGCTCGCGCAGGCCGACCGGTTCGTCCGCGCGCTCCCCGACGGGCTGGACACCCGCGTCGGCGAGCGGGGCACGACGCTGTCGGGCGGCCAGCGGCAGCGGCTGGCGCTGGCCCGGGCGCTGGTACGCCGGCCGAGGCTGCTGGTCCTCGACGACGCGACCAGCAGCGTCGACCCCGCGGTGGAGGCCGCCATCCTGCGCGGGCTGCGGGCCACCGACCTGGGCTCGACCGTCGTCGTGGTCGCCTACCGCCGGGCCACGATCGCGCTGGCCGACGAGGTGGTCTACGTCGAGCGGGGCCGGGTGGTGGCCCGGGGCAGCCACGCCGAGCTGGTCGCGAGCATCCCGGGCTACGCGCTGCTGGTGAACGCGTACGACGGCGAGGCCGCCCGCCGCCGCGCCCGCGTCTCCGCCGTGGTTGGTGCCCGCGACGGCGGGCCGGGCAGCGACCACGGCGACGGGGGGGTCGGATGACCGCCCCGGACACCGCCGAGGACGCCCTCGCCCTGGTCAGCGCCTCCCGCCAGGACGGGGCGCTGCGGACGCTGCGGCGCGGGCTGCGCCTGGTGCCGGAGTTCCGCCGCGGGCTCTGGGTGACCCTGCTGCTCGCGCTGGTCGCCACCGCCGGGCGCTTGGTCGTCCCGCTCGCCGTGCAGCAGACGCTGGACCACGGGTTGCTCCGCAGCGGCGGTCCGGACCTCGGGCTGGTCCAGGTGATGGTCGCGCTGTGCGCGGTCGCGGTGCTGATCACCGCGGTGTCCGGCTACCGGCTCAACGTCCGGCTCTTCCGCACCACGGAGACCGCGCTCGCGGCACTGCGGGTGCGCGCGTTCCGGCACGTGCACGACCTGTCGATGCTGCACCAGCAGGCGCAGCGGCGCGGCTCGCTGGTCTCCCGGGTCACCAGCGACGTCGACCAGATGTCGGTGTTCATGCAGTGGGGCGGCATCCTGGTCGTGGTCGCCAGCGGCCAGCTGCTGCTTGCGACCGTGCTGATGGCGGTCTACTCCGTGCCGCTCACGCTGCTGGTCTACGCCTGCTTCCTGCCGCTGGCGGTCGTGCTGCCCCGGCTGCAGCACCGGCTCGCCTCGGCGTACGGGCGGGTCCGGGAGCGGGTCGGCGACCTGCTCGGCGCGGTGTCCGAGTCCGTAGTGGGCGCGCAGACCGTCCGGGCATACGCGGTGGAGGACCGCACCGCCGCCCGCATCGACGACGCCATCGACCGGCACTACCGCTCGGCGGTGCGGGCACAGGCGACGACGGCCCTGGTCTTCACGTCCGGCGAGCTGGTCGCGGCACTCACCAACGCGGCGGTGGTCGTGGTCGGCGTGCTGCTCGGGCTGGCCGGCGGCCTGTCGGCCGGCGAGCTGGTCGCCTTCCTGTTCCTGGTCACGCTGTTCATCGCGCCGGTGCAGATCGCCACCGAGGCGCTGTCCGAGGCGCAGAACGCGCTCGCCTCGTTCCGCCGGGTGCTCGACGTGGTCGACACCGAGCCGGACGTGGCCGACCCCGGGGACAGCGGGCGGGCGCTGCCGCCGGGCCCGCTCGGCATCCGCTTCGACGCGGTGACGTTCCGCTACCCGGCGGCGAGTCGTGCCGCGCTCGTCGACGTGGACCTGGAGATCAGGGCGCGGACCCGGGTCGCGGTGGTCGGCGAGACCGGCTCGGGCAAGACGACGTTCGCCAAGCTGCTGTGCCGTTTGGCCGACCCCACCGTGGGTCGCGTCCAACTGGGCGGCGTCGACCTGCGTTCGGTCGCGCCCGCGGAGCGCCGT
>DASPYH010000103.1:0-3152 GCA_035636875.1 Mycobacteriales bacterium
AGCCGGTGTCCTGCACCAGCGGCAGCAGCCGGTTCGCCACGTCCTTGCGGATCGCCTTGAACCCACATTGCGCGTCGGAGAACCGGGCGGCCAGGGTGCCCCGCAGCAGCAGGTTGTAGCCGCGGGAGATCAGCTCCCGGCGCGGGCCGCGGACCACCCGGGAGCCGCGGGACAGCCGGGTGCCGATGGCCAAGTCCGAGTGTCCCGAGATGAGCGGCGCCACCAGCGGAAGCAGCGCGGCCAGGTCGGTGGACAGGTCGACGTCCATGTAGGCGAGCACGGGCGCGTCCGACGCCGACCAGACGGTCCGCAGCGCCCGCCCGCGGCCCTTCTCGGGCAGGTGCACCACCACGACCTCCCGCAGGTCGGCGGCGAGCCGCTCGGCCACGGCGAGCGTCCCGTCGGTGGAGGCGTTGTCCGCGACCGTGATGCGGAAGCGGTACGGGAAGCTCGCCGCGAGGTAGGCATGCAGCCGGCGCACGCACCGGTCCAGGTCGGACTGCTCGTTGTGCACCGGTACGACGACGTCCAGCGCCGGCGCCGCGACCGTTCCCGGCGCTGGCTCGGGGTCGGGACCGGGCAGGGGCGCCCGGTGGGGCGGCAGCGCCGTCGTCGTCATGGGGCGACCGTCCAGGCCCAGGCTGGGCGGACCCGGTGACCGCGCTGTATGTCCGCTGTGGACTTCTCCGGCGGCTCAGCGCAGCCGGGTGAGGTCCACCGTGACGCCGAGGGCCTCGGCGGCGGGGCCGGAGTAGACCCCTGCCAGCGGGCGGACGTCGGCGTAGTCGCGGCCGCGGGCGACCACGACGTGCCGCTCGGCCACCTCGGCGAGGTTGGACGGATCGACCGGCACCCAGTCACCCGCCCAGAACTCGACCCAGGCGTGGCTCTCGGCGCGCACCGGCTCGTTCAGCCCGCCGTCCCGCCCGGGGTGCAGGTAGCCGGAGACGTACCGGGCCGGCAGGCCGGCCGCCCGCAGCAGCGCCAGCACCAGGTGCGAGAAGTCCTGGCAGACGCCCTGCCCGCCGGCCCGAGCCTGCGCGGACGTGGTGTCGACCCGGGTCACCCCGCGCACGTAGTCCAGCGTGTCGTGGACCCAGCCGGCCGCCCGGCGGCCGGCCTCCACCGGCGCGTTCCCGGCCCGCAGCCGGGCGGCGAGCTCGTCCACCGCCGGCTCGGCGATCACATAGCGGGACGGCGAGAGCAGCTCGGCGAAGCGGTCCCGCAGCGCCGGGTCGCCGAGGTCCTCCCAGCTCACCTCCGGCGGCGGCCAGCGGGGACCGGCGGTCTCCACCACCGACGCCGCGGTCACCACCAGCTCGGTGTGCGGGACGTGCACGTCGAACGCGTGCACGACCGTGCCCCAGTAGTCGACATAGCGCAGCGGCCGGGCGTCCGGCGTGATGTCGAGCCGGGACGCCAGCGTGTGCTGGTCGTCGGTCGTCGCCGGCGTCATCCGCACCTCGTTGTACGAGGCGCGTGCCGGAGTGCCGTACTGGTAGCCGGTCCGGTGCCGGACCGCGATCCGCCAGCTCAAGGTGCCCCCCGCTCGGCCGGCCGGAGGCCGCCCTGGCTCGGCGGAGCCGAGCGGCTCACCGCGGCGCCTCCTCCAGGCTCCAGCCCACGACCGCGGAGTGGGCGAAGTAGCGTCGCGCCACCGCGTCGCTCGCGTCCGACACACCCCGCTGGATCTGGTGCAGTCGCTCCGGCAGGCCCTCCAGCAGCCGCTCCGGCGGGAGGAACTCAAGGTCCGTGCGGGTACGCCCGATCACCCGCCGCGCCTCGTCGGCGTGGCCGCCGCGGCCGGCCCGCCCGGCGCTCGACTCGAGCCGGGCCAGCGCCTGCTCGCCGGCGGTCAGCGCGTGCAGCACCGAGCGCGGGAACAGCCGGTCCAGCAGCAGGAACTCCAGCACCAGCCGGACCTCCACCCCGCGCTGATAGGTCCGCAGGTACGCCTCGTGCGCGGAGCAGGCGCGCAGCGTGGTGACCCAGTCGGCACCGCGGGCCGGCGTCCCCACCGCCGCGGCGAGCAGCCGTGCCGTCATGTCCGCCCGTTCCAGGCTGCGGCCGAGCGCGAGGAAGTCGTAGCCGGCGTCCCGGCTGACGGTCGAGGCGAAGTACCCGGCCAGCATGGCCGAGCGCTGCCGGACGTAGGAGAAGAACGGCGCGGGGCCGAACTCGCGCGCCGCCGAGACCCGCCGCGGCAGCTCGAGGTGTGTCGCGTTCAGGCACTCCCAGATCTCGCCGGACAGGGCCTCCCGCACGCCCCTTGCGTTCTGCCAGGCGTCGGTCAGCGCGCCGGCGATCGAGCTGGGGTTCTCCGCGTCGAAGGCGAGCAGGTCGAGCACGCCGCGAACGGTCTGCGGCACCCGGTCGTGCACGCCCATCACGGTCGCGACCACCTGGCAGGTCTGGGCCTCGTCGACCGCCGCGTCGCCGAGGATCTGGTGCAGGTGCACGTCGAGCAGCCGGGCGGTGTCCTCGGCTCGCTCGGCGTACCGGCCGATCCAGAACAGCGCCTCCGCCGCCCGGCTCAGCACCGTCGCCCAGCCGGCCGTCGCCCGCCCTGCTGTTGCTGTTGCTGTTGCTGTTCGGTGGCCGGTCCCGGATCCGGCGCCTGCGCTGGCAGGGCGGCGGCGACCAGGTCGAGCGGGGCGTCGGCGGGCGCCGGCCGGGCGGTGAGCGAGGTGAGCACCCAGGTGTCCTTCGAGCCGCCGCCCTGGCTCGAGTTCACCACCAGGCTGCCCTCGCGCAGCGCCACCCGGGTCAGGCCGCCGGGCAGCACCCGCACCCGGTGACCGTCGTTCGTGGCGAACGGCCGCAGGTCGACGTGCCGGGGGACCAGCCGGTCGCCGTCCTGGGACGGCACCGTCGAGAGCGTCACCACCTCCTGGGCGACCCAGCGCCGCGGGTCGGCGAGCACCTTCGCGGCGACCCGCTCGAGTTCCCGCTCGGTCGCGTGCGGACCGATCACGATGTCGTGTCCGCCGGAGCCGTCGACGGGCTTGAACACGAGCTGGTCGGACCGGGCCAGGCACTCCGCGCGCACGTCCGGGTCGTCCAGCCGGTACGTCGGCACGTTCGGCAGCAGCGGCCGCTCGCCCAGGTAGTACTCGGTCATGGCCGGAACGTAGCTGTAGGTCAGCTTGTCG
>DASPYH010000104.1:0-2378 GCA_035636875.1 Mycobacteriales bacterium
CGAGCGGGGCCCGGGCACGCAGCCGGGCGGGCGCGGGCAGGGCCCGCCGGCGCCCAACGGGGCCAGGGATCCGTTCGCGCGGCTGCCCGCGCCCGTCGATGACGCCCCACCCTTCTGACCCCGGGACAGGCATGCGCTTCCTGCACACCTCCGACTGGCACGTCGGCAAGGTCCTCAAAGGACACAGCAGGCTGGACGAGCAGCGGGCGGTGCTCGGCGAGATCGTCCGGGTGGCCCGCGAGCGCGAGGTCGACGCGGTGCTCGTCGCCGGTGACCTGTACGAGACCGCGGCGCCGAGCGCGGAGGCGCAGGAGCTGGTGGTGCGGACGCTGCTTGCGCTGCGGGGCAGCGGCGCCGCCGTCGTCGCGATCGCCGGGAACCACGACCACCAGCCGACGTTCGACGCGTACCGGCCGCTGATGTCCGCGGTGGACATCACCCTGGTGGGCCAGATCCGCCGGCCGGACGACGGCGGGGTGGTCTCGTTCCGCGCCCGGTCGACCGGGGAGCCGGTCAAGGTGGCCGTGCTGCCGTTCCTGTCCCAGCGGTACGCGGTCCGCGCGGCGCAGCTTCTCGCCCACACGCCGGCGGAGAACGCGGCGAGCTACGACCAGATGGTGCGCGACGTGGTCGCCGCGCTCACCGTTGGCCTCGGTGCCGGCTCGGTGAACGTGCTGCTCGCGCACCTCACGGTCACCGGCGCGGCGGTCGACGGCGGCGGCGAGCGGGCGGCACAGTCCATCTTCGACTACCACGTGCCGGCGACCGCCTTCCCGGCCGACCTGCACTACGTCGCGCTCGGCCACCTGCACCGCAGGCAGTCGGTGCCCGCGCCGTGCCCGGTGCACTACTGCGGCAGCCCGTTGCGGGTGGACTTCGGTGAGGTGGACAGCTCACCGGCCGTGCTCGTCGTCGACGCCGCGCCGGACGTCCCGGCGCGCGTCACCGAGGTGCCGATCGCGGCGGCCCGACGGCTGCGCACCCTGCGGGGCACGCTCGCCGGACTCACCGAGCTGGCATCCACTGTGGACCCCGGCGACCTGCTGAAGGTGATCGTCCGGGAGCCGGCCCGGGCGGGGCTGCGCGAGCAGGTGCAGGACCTGCTGCCCGGTGCCCTCGACGTCCGGATCGACCCGGAGTTCGCCACCCGCCGGCCGGACGCGCCGCGCGCGTCCAGCGACCGAGCCCCCGGCGACCTGCTGCGCGACTACCTGCACACCAGGGACATCAAGGACACCCGGGTGGAGGCCCTCTTCGCCCGGCTGTACGAGCAGGTTGCCTCCGACTGAAACGGACACTCCATGCGCCCGGTCCTGCTGGACATGCACGGCTTCGGGTCCTTCCGCGAGCGGTCCACCGTGGACTTCCGGGAGGTCGACTACTTCGCCCTGGTCGGGCCGACCGGGGCGGGCAAGTCGACGGTCGTCGACGCGATCGTCTTCGCGCTCTACGGGTCGGTGCCCCGCTGGGACGACCGCAAGGTCGTCGGCCTTGCGCTCGCGCCGAGCGTGAACCGCGGCGTGGTGCGGCTCGTCTTCGACGTCGGCGGCGCCCGCTACTCCGTGGTGCGGGACCTGCGCCGGTCCGCGAGGGGGCAGGTCACGGTCCGCAACGCGCGGCTGGAGCGGCTTGCCGACCCGGTGGGGCTCGGCGAACAGGACACCGAGGTGCTGGCGGCGGACGGCGCCGTCACCGGTGCCGTCGAACGGCTGCTCGGCCTGACCTACGAGCACTTCGTGACCTGCGTCGTGCTGCCGCAGGGCGACTTCGCCGAGTTCCTGCACGAGAAGCCGGCCAAGCGGCAGGAGGTGCTCATCCGGCTGCTCGGCCTGGAGGTCTACCAGCGGGTCGCGCAGGCGGCCAACACCGAGGCCGCCCAGCAGCGGCAGCGGGCCGACCTCGCCGCCGACCAGCTCAGCCGGTACGCCGACGCGACCGAGGACGCCGAGCGTGCCGCCCGCGCCCGGATCGAGGAGGTGGAGCGGCTCGACGAGGACGTTCGCCGGCGGGTGCCCGAGCTGGTCGCCGCGGCCGGCCGCCTGGCCGAGGCCGAGCGGGAGTGCCGCCGGTTGGCCACCGAGGCCGAGATACTCAGCGCGTTGCGGGTGCCCGCCGGGATCGACGCGCTCGACACCGAGGCGCGGGAGGTCGCGGTCGCGCTGAGGGCGGCCCAGGAGGAGTTGGCCGAAGCAGAGGACGGCGACGCCAAGGCGCGGGACGCGCGGGACGCGGGCCCGCCGCGTCTGCCGCTGGAGCGCGCCCGCGACCGGTGGGCGGAGCTGGCCCGACTCGACGCCGGGCTGCCGGCTCTGACCGCCGCGCACGCGGCCCTCGGCGGCGCGCTCCGCGAGGTGGAGGCGGCCGGCCGGTCAGCCCGG
>DASPYH010000105.1:0-5550 GCA_035636875.1 Mycobacteriales bacterium
GCCGACGACGCTGTCGCCCTCGGCCACGTGCACGGCGAGCACGAGCCCTGGCATCGGCGCGGTGAGCGAGCCGACGGGCAGCAGGGTGCTCGGCTCCGGCAGCGGGTCCACTTCGGACAGCGTGACCGACCATCCCGGACCGTCCACGTACGACGCCGCCGCGACGGCGTTGACCGCGTAGGTCCGCCGTATCCCTTCCCGCTCCAGCACGACCCGGTCCGGTGTGGACTCCACGACGGTGGTCCCGCGGGGTGCGGGCCGGTAGGCGACCTCGATCGTGCCGCTCGGAGCCTGGTACGCGGCGGTCGCCGGTTGGGACGGGTTGTTCCGCCAGCCGGCCGGCAGCCCTCGCAACACCGGCGCCGTCGACCGTCGCCGGGCCGAGGCGGCGAGCGCCGCCGCCAGCGCCGCCTCCTCCACCTCAGCCGGACCGGCCAGCGGCGTGAAGAGGTCCGGGTGCGCGTCGAGGAAGCCGGTGTCGGTCTGTCCGGCGGCGAAGGCGGGGTGCCCGAGCACCCGGACGAGCAGGTCCCGGTTGGTGGTGACGCCGTGCAGCCGGGCGCCGGCCAGCGCCGCGGACAGCCGGCGGATGGCCTCGTCGCGGGTCGGCGCCCAGGCGACCAGCTTGGCCAGCATCGGGTCGTAGTGCGGCGAGACCTCCGAGCCGTCCTGCACCCCGGAGTCCAGCCGAAGCCCGCGCTCGCCGTGGCCGGGTCCGAACGTGACGTCCACGCCCGGCACCGCAATCCGGTGCAGCCTTCCGGTGGACGGCCGCCATCCCGCAGTCGGGACCTCGGCATACAGCCGCACTTCGACGGCGTGCCCGCGCACCGGCGGCGGCTCGGCGAACGGAAGCGCCCGGCCTTCGGCGACCGCGAGCTGCAACGCCACCAGGTCGAGGCCGAGCACCGCCTCCGTGACCGAGTGCTCGACCTGCAGCCGGGTGTTCACCTCGAGGAAGGCCGGCTCCCCCTGCGGGGTGACGAGGAACTCCACCGTGCCCGCGCCGACGTAGCCGATGGATCGGGCCGACGTGACCGCCGCCTCGGCCAGGAAGGCACGAAGGTCCGCGGAGATGCCGCTCGACGGTGCCTCCTCCACGATCTTCTGGTGGCGCCGCTGGATCGAGCACTCCCGCTCACCCAGCGCCAGCACCGCGCCGTGGGTGTCGGCGAGGACCTGCACCTCGACGTGCCGCGGGCGCTCGACGTACGGCTCGACAAAGACGCTGCCGTCGCCGAACGCGGCCTCCGCCTCCCGCCGTGCCGCGGCCACCGCGGCGTCCAGTTCGCGGCGGTCGGCGACGATCCGCATCCCCCGCCCGCCCCCGCCGTACGACGCCTTGACCAGCAGCGGGAGGGGTGCGTCCACCGGCACCTCCTCCCACCACCAGGACGGGAGCACGGGCACGCCAGCCGTCGCGGCCAGCCGCTTGGCGTCCGCCTTGGACCCCATCGCCGCGATGGCCTCCGGCGGGGGCCCCACCCAGACGAGGCCGGCGTCGAGCACGGCCCGCGCGAATGCCGCGTCCTCCGACAGGAAGCCGTAGCCGGGGTGAACCGCGTCGGCACCGGCCCGCTCCGCCGCGCGGACCAGCAGGTCGGCGCGCAGGTACGTCTCGGCCGGCGCCGCACCCGGCAGCCGCACGGCGAGGTCGGCCTCCCGCACGTGCGGCGCCGCCGCGTCCACGTCGGAGTGCACGGCCACGGGTGAGATCCCCAGCGACCGGCAGGTCCGGATCACCCGCCGGGCGATCTCCCCGCGGTTGGCCACCAGCAGTCGCCTGATCACTCCGGTCACATCCGGAAGACGCCGTAGCCGCGGGTGCCCTGCCAGGTCGCGCCGTGCACCGCCGACAGGCAGAGCCCGAGCACGGTCCGGGTGTCCCGGGGGTCGATCACGCCGTCGTCGTACAGCCGTCCGGACATCGCGAGGGCGAGCGACTGGGCCTCGACCTGCGACTCCACCATCTCGCGCAGCACGGCGTCCCCGTTCTCGTCGTACGGCTGGCCGCGCGCGGCCGCCGCCTGTCTGGCCACGATGGACAGCACCCCGGCGAGCTGCTGCGGGCCCATCACCGCGGACCTCGCCCCGGGCCAGCTGAACAGGAAGCGCGGGTCGTACGCCCGGCCGCACATGCCGTAGTTGCCCGCGCCGTACGACGCTCCCATCACGACGGTGAGGTGCGGCACCCGCGAGTTCGATACCGCGTTGATCATCAGGGCGCCGTGCTTGATGATCCCGGCCTGCTCGTACGCCGCGCCGACCATGTAGCCGGTGGTGTTCTGCAGGAACAGCAGCGGGGTGTCGGACTGGTTGGCGAGCTGGATGAACTGCGCGGCCTTCTGCGACTCCTCGCTGAACAGCACGCCGCGGGCGTTGCCCAGCACCCCCACCGGGTAGCCGTGGATCGACGCCCAGCCGGTCACCAGCGAGGTGCCGTACTCCGGCTTGTGCTCGTCGAAGCGAGACCCGTCGACCACGCGCGCCAGCACCTCGCGCGGGTCGAATGGCACCCGCAGGTCCGCGCTGGCGATGCCGAGCAGCTCGTCCGGGTCGTGCACCGGCTCGTCCGCCGGTTGCGACGGGCCGGGCCCGAGCTTGCGCCAGTTGAGCCTGGACACGATCCGGCGCCCGAGCCGCAGCGCGTCGCGCTCGTCCTCGGCCAGGTGGTCGGCCAGGCCGCTCACCCGGCTGTGCATCTGCGCGCCGCCGAGCGACTCGTCGTCGGCCTCCTCGCCGGTGGCCATCCGCACCAGCGGCGGCCCGCCGAGGAAGACCTTCGCCCGGCCCCGGACCATCACGACGTGGTCGCTCATGCCGGGCACGTACGCCCCGCCGGCGGTCGAGTTGCCGAAGACCAGCGCGACCGTCGGGATACCGGCCGCGGACAGCCGGGTTAGGTCGCGGAAGGTGCGCCCGCCCGGGATGAAGATCTCCGCCTGGCTCGGCAGGTCGGCGCCGCCGGACTCGACGAGGCTGACCAGGGGCAGCCGGTTCTCGGCGGCGATGTCGTGCGCGCGGAAGGCCTTCTTCACCGTCCACGGGTTGCTGGCCCCGCCGCGGACGGTGGGGTCGCTCGCGCTGAGCATGCACTCCACACCGGACACCACCCCGATGCCGGTGACCAGGCTCGCGCCGACCGGGTAGTCGCTGCCCCAGGCGGCCAGGGGCGACAGCTCCAGGAACGGACAGTCCCGGTCCAGCAGCAACTCGATCCGCTCGCGCGGCAGCAGCTTGCCCCGGCCGTGGTGCCGGTCGACGTACTTCGGGCCGCCGCCGGCACGGGCCTTGGCCAGCTCGGCGTCCAGCTCGCCCAGCCGGGCCAGCGCCGCTTCCCGGTTCTCCCGGTACGCGGGGCTCAAGGTGTCCACACCGGACCGCAGCGTCATCACGCGGGCCCCGGCGCCGGCTCGGCGTTCTCGGCGTTCTGGCCGGGCAGGAGCGCCTCCGGCACCTCGACTTGGCGGGACCGCAGCCACTCGCCGAGCGCCTTCGCCTGCGGGTCGAACCGGGTGGCCGCGGCGGCGCCCTCGCCGAGCAGGCCGTCCACGACGAAGTTCATCGCGCGGAGGTTGGGCAGCAGGAACCGGGTGGTCGGACGGGCGCCGGTCTCCGGCAGCAGCTCGTGCAGCATCGGCACGGTGAGGAAGCGCACCAGCCACCGGTACGCGGCCCTCGACCGCACCCACACGCCGAGGTTGGCCGTCCCGCCCTTGTCCCCGGACCGCGCACCGGCGACCGCTCCGAGCGGCACGCGCCGGGTCGGGCCGAAGTCGACCGGGCCCGCGGCCTCCCGCGCGTCCGAGGCCGACACCTCCCGGGTCGAGGGTGGCGGCGCCACCAGGACGCGGGACCCGTCCGGCAGCACGGCGGCGTGCTCGACGGCGTCCTGCGGGACCGTCGCCGCGGTGAAGATCCCGTACGGGCTGGCGTCGGCGGGTGGCGCGGTCAGGTGGAAGCCCGGGTACGACGCCAGCGCCAGCTCGACCGGCACCCGGGAGAACGCGCGGCCGACCCGGTCCGGGTCCGGGTCGCGGGCGACGACGTGCAGCAGCGCGCTCGCCGCCTCCTCGGTGCCGGCGTCCTCGTGGTCGGTGCGAGCGAGCGTCCACACCAGACTCGCCGGTCGCCGCTCGCCGAGCGCGTCCTCGACCTGGTCACGGACGAGCGAGGCCTTGGCCTCGACGTCGAGTCCGGTCAGGACGAACGTCGCGGCGTTGCGGAAGCCGGCCAGCCGGTTGACGCCGACCTTGAGCGTGGCCGGCGGCGGCTTGCCGCGCACCCCGTCGATCCGGACCCGGTCCGGCCCGTCTCCGGTCAACCGGATCGTGTCGAATCGGGTAACCACGTCAGGCCCGACGTACGCGGGACCGCCGATCTCGTACAGCAGCTGCGCGGTGACGGTGTCGACCGTGACGGCGCCGCCCGTGCCTGGGTGCTTGGTGATCACGCTGCTGCCGTCGGAACGGACCTCCGCGACCGGGAAGCCCGGGTGCCGCGGGTCGGGCAACTCGCGGAAGAAGGCGTAGTTGCCGCCGGTCGCCTGGGCCCCGCACTCCAGCACGTGCCCGGCGACGGTCGCTCCGGCGAGCGCGTCCCAGTCGTCCCTGGCCCAGCCGTGTGCCCACGCCGCCGGCCCGACCAGCAGCGACGCGTCGGTGATCCGGCCGGTCACCACCACGTCCGCCCCGGCGCGCAGGCACTCGACGACGCCCCAGCAGCCCAGGTACGCGTTCGCGGCGAGCGCGTCCGCAGCGATCCCGGTCCGGCCGCGGACGTCGTCACCCTCGACGTGCCCCACCGCGACGGCCAGCCCGAGCCGGTCCGCCAGCACGCGGACGGCGCCCGCGAGGCCGGCCGGGTTGAGGCCTCCGGCGTTGACGACCACCCGCACGCCGCGGTCCAGGACGAGTCCGAGCGACTCCTCCAACTGCCGGAGGACGCTGTTCGCGTAGCCCGCGGTGGGATCCCGCATCCGGTCGCGGGCGAGGATGAGCATGGTCAGCTCGGCCAGGTAGTCGCCGGTGAGCACGTCCACCGGGCCCCCGGTGAGCACCTCGCGGAACGCGGCGGAGCGGTCGCCGTAGAAGCCGCTCACGTTGCCGATCCGGACGCTCCCGGTCACCGCGCCGGCTCCCTCGCAAGGGTGCGGACGAGCTGGCGCGACCACTCGGCGAGCAGCCGCTCCCGCCGGGCCGAGTCGTCGGTCAGCAGGCTCGCCACCCCGAGGCCTCGCATCAGGTCCAGCGTCGCCTGCACCGACTCCCGCACGCCGGCCCGAGACTCGTCCGCGCCGAGCATCTGCACGGTCAGCAGGTGCATGTCCCGACCGAACCGCGCCTCCACCGGCACCAGCGCCGCCCGCAGCGCCGCGTCCGTGCGTGCGGCCACCCACACCTCGATGGCCGCGGCGAACAGCCGCCCGGTGAACAGCGAGACGAGCAGTTCGACCGTACGGCTCACCCGGTCGCCGCCCAATGGCATCGCCGCCGCCTCCGCACGCAGTTCGCGCGCCCGGCGCTCGGCCAGGTGCTCGACCGCCGCGAT
>DASPYH010000106.1:0-7568 GCA_035636875.1 Mycobacteriales bacterium
GGCGCGGAGGTCGGCACGTACACGCAGACCTTCCGCTGGGCGAACTACGCCGACGCGCTCGCTGACTACAGCCCCCAGTTCGTCCGGTCCTTCGTGTACGCGGGCCTGACCACGGTGCTGGCGCTGCTCATCGGCTACCCGCTGGCGTACGCGATCGCGAGGCGTGCGGGCCGGTGGAGGAACCTGCTGCTGGTCGCGGTGATCGCGCCCTTCTTCACCTCGTTCATCCTGCGCACCATCGCCTGGAAGCAGGTGCTCGGGGACGAGAGCCCGGTGGTGGGCACGCTGCGCACGCTGCACGTGCTCGGGCCGACCGACTCGCTGACGGCGTCGGCGACCGCCGTGGTCGCCGGGCTGACCTACAACTTCCTGCCGTTCATGGTGCTGCCGCTGTACGCCTCGCTGGAGCGCCTCGACCCCCGGCTGGTCGAGGCGGCCAGCGACCTGTACGCCAGCGCGCCGGTCGCCTTCCGCCGGGTCACGCTGCCGCTGTCGATGCCCGGGGTGGTGGCCGGAACGCTGCTGACCTTCATCCCGGCGGCGGGCGACTACGTCAACGCCGCGCTGCTGGGCAACCCGTCGACGTCGATGATCGGCAACGTGGTGGACAGCCGGTTCTTCCGGGTCGTCGACTACCCGACGGCGGCGGCCCTGTCGTTCATGCTGATGGCCGCGATCCTGGTCCTGGTCAGCGTCTACATCAGGCGGGCCGGCACCGAGGAGCTGGTATGAGCGCGAGTGCCCGCATCGCCCGGAGCGAGACCGGCCGGCCGGCTGGCGCCCGCGGCCGCCGGCCCGGCGGTCGAGCGGGCACCGGGGGACCGCTGCGGTGGGTGCGGCGGCACGCCGTGCTGCTCTACGCCGCGCTCGCCCTCGGCTACCTGTTCGTGCCGATCGCGTACACCGTCGCGTTCTCGTTCAACGACGCCGGCCGGTCCAACCTGGTCTGGCAGGGGTTCACCCTGAAGAACTGGCGCAACCCGTGCGGCGCGCCGGAGGTCTGCACGGCGCTGGAGAACAGCCTGAAGATCGGCCTGCTCGCCACGCTCGGCTCGACGCTGCTCGGCACCATGGTGGCGTTCGCGCTGGCCCGGCACCGCTTCCGCGGCCGGGCCGCGACCAACCTGCTCATCTTCCTGCCGATGGCGACGCCGGAGGTGGTGCTCGGCGCGTCGCTGCTGACGATGTTCCTCAACCTGCGGCTCAACCCCGGCTTCTGGACGATCGTCATCGCGCACGTGATGTTCTGCATCTCGTTCGTGGTGGTGACCGTCAAGGCCCGGCTGGCCAGCCTCGACCCGCGGCTGGAGCAGGCGGCGATGGACCTCTACGCGGACGAGTGGCAGACCTTCCGCCGGGTCACCCTGCCGCTGGTCGCGCCGGGCATCCTGGCCGCGGCGCTGCTGGCCTTCGCGCTGTCCTTCGACGACTTCATCATCACGAACTTCAACTCGGGCAACGTGACGACCTTCCCCAAGTTCGTCTACGTCTCGGCCACCCGGGGGATCCCGCCGCAGGCGAACGTCGTCGGCACCACGATGTTCGCCGTCGCGCTCCTCGTCGTCCTGGCCACCCAGCTCGCGTCGAGCCGCCGCCGCCGCGCCAGCCGGTGAGACGCCAGGCCCCGGTCGACCGGCTGGATGGCTAACCGCTGGCGCGCTCGACGATGGCGTCGGGCCCGGGGACGACGACCGCCTCGCGGCCGTCGTCGTAGCGCACTACGTAGGGCGGCGCCCCGTCGGGCCCGCGCACGTCGATGATCTCGCAGCGGTGGTCGGGCTGGCCGACGATCCGGCCGTGCACGAACAGTACGTCGCCTATGGTCGCCTGCACGTGAACCTCCTCGGGGAGTTCTCCTCAGCTCAGCGTTGCCCTTCCAGGGTGCGACGGCCGGCCGCCGAGTGGAAGAGGGTCGCTGCCCCGCGGCGGCGCGGAGGGGCACACTGAGCCGATGACGACCCCTTTCTCGACCGGCGGCGGCACCGACGACCTGCTCGCCCGGCACCGCGCGGTGCTGCCGTCCTGGCTGGCCCTCTACTACGACGAGCCGATCGAGATCGTCTCCGGCTCGGGGCGGCGGGTCACCGACGGCGCCGGGCGGGAGTACCTGGACTTCTTCGGCGGGATCCTCACGACCATGCTCGGTTACGGGGTGCCCGAGGTGCGAGCGGCCGTGGACCGGGTGCTCGACAGCGGGGTCGTGCACACCTCCACGCTCTACCTGATCCGGGCGCAGGTGCGGCTCGCCGAGAAGATCGCCGGGCTGTCCGGGATCCCGGAGGCGAAGGTCTTCTTCACCTCGTCCGGCACGGAGGCGAACGAGGCGGCACTCCTGCTCGCCACCCAGGCTCGGCGGTCCACCCAGGTGCTGGCCCTGCGCAACAGCTACCACGGCCGGTCGTTCGCGGCGATGGGCATCACCGGCATCCGGGGCTGGTCGGCGTCCGCCCTGTCTCCGGTGCAGGTCTCGTACGTGCACGGCGGCTACCGCTACCGCTCCCCATGGCGCGACCTGTCCGACCCCGACTACACCGCGGCCTGCGTGGCCGACCTGCGCGACGTGATCGAGTCCAGCACCGCCGGCGACGTGGCCTGCCTCATCGCGGAGCCGATCCAGGGCGTCGGCGGCTTCGCGGTGCCGCCGGACGGCCTGCTCGGCGCCATGAAGACGGTGCTGGACGAGTACGGGATCCTGCTGGTCTCCGACGAGG
Organism: Mycobacteriales bacterium; assembly: GCA_035636875.1. Taxonomy (GTDB): domain Bacteria; phylum Actinomycetota; class Actinomycetes; order Mycobacteriales; family CADCTP01; genus CADCTP01. The sequence goes on from DASPYH010000106.1 coordinate 2,712, forward strand.
TGCAGACCGGATGGGGGCGGACCGGCGAGCACTTCTGGGGCATCGGCGCGCACGGCGTGACCCCGGACCTCATGACCTTCGCGAAGGGCCTCGGCAACGGGCTGGCGATCGGCGGGGTGGTGGCGCGCCGCGAGCTGATGGACGGGATCGACGCCAACTCGATCTCCACCTTCGGAGGCAGCCCGCTGGCGACCGCGGCGGCCGGCGCCACGCTGGACTACGTGCTCCAGCACGACCTGCAGGCGAACGCGCTGAAGGTGGGCTCCCGGCTGCTGACCGGGCTGCGCGACCTCGCCTCCGGCAACCCGGCGGTCGGCGACGTGCGAGGCAAGGGCCTGATGGCCGCGGTCGAGCTGGTGGTGCCGGGTGGGGACCGGCCCGACCCGGCCGCGGCCGCCCGGGCGATGGAGGAGACCAAGCGGCGCGGGCTGCTGGTCGGCAAGGGCGGCCGGTACGGCAACGTGCTGCGCATCGCCCCGCCGCTGACGCTCACCGAGGCCGAGGCGGACGAGGGTTTGACGGTCCTCCGCGACGCCCTGGCGGCCCGCCCCTCGACCGGCTGACGGCGCGGCCCGACGGCCGGCCGGGGCCGGTCGGCGAGTGTCAGCCCATAGTTCACTCGAATGGGTGACGGCCGGAACCGGCGCCGCGGCGAAGGCATGGTGTCGAGCACAGGCCGGGGGGAGCGTGCCCGACGAGCCTCGAGCACCCCGCGGCCCGGTCCAGGGATGCGCGGGGAGCACGGGGGACCGACCGGCCCCGTCGGCAGCACGCGCCGACGGGGCCGCGTCGGCGAGCAGCCGTGCGGCTGCCGACCGTCCAGCGAGCGGGGCCTTCGGCCGCCGCCTTCCGGCGCGACCTACCAGCGGGCCGTTCAGCTGGACGGGTCGACCACCACCAGACGATCGAAGTGCTTTCGGTAGAAGCCGCGGTCGCGGGTGAGCAGCCGGTCCGCCCGGGCAGCGGCGTGTGCTCCGATCAGGAAGTCGGCGAGGATCCGGGCGCGGCTGCCGCCGGCCCGGCGGTACGACCGCCAAGCTCCACCTGCCTGGACGCATACCTCCGCGTCCAGCGGCGCGAAGCGCACCCCGAGCCGGTCCATCGCGCCGATGATCTCGTCCGCCGAGGGGAACGCGGCCGCAGCCTCCGCCCAGACGACGTCGCAGGCGACGAGGCCACCTTCCAGCAGAGCCGAACGCACGGCTGCCCGGGAGCGCCCACCGAAGGTCGCGTCCGCGCCGAAGACGTCGAGCAGGACGCTGGTGTCCACGGCTGTGATCACTGCTCGTCCGCGTCGCCGCGCAGTTCGGCTACGAACGCGTCGGTCCCGCCGTCGAGCCGGATGATCCCGTAGACGGCATCGACAGGGTCGCTCGGTGCGGTCTTGTAGGCGACGAGGTGGCCGTGCTCCTCCTCGAAGTCGAGCACCTCCCCGGGCCGGATCCCCAGCCGTTCGCGCAACGCCTTCGGAATCGTCACCTGACCACGCTCGGAGACAACAGTCTTCATACCGACAGAGTACGGATCCATACCGGCGCGGTCGAACCACCACTACCGGCAGCGATGCTGGATCGATCTGGCTCGATCAGCGACCGCCATGGCGGCTGAGCCTTCCATGATGGAATCTCTCTGGCGATGAAGCGAGTGGGGCCACCGGCATGAGGTCGTACGCCGGTCTCAGCCTGTGGCACGACACCTGCTCCGACGACCTGACCCCGCGTCCCGGGCTCGACGGCGACGCCGAGGCGGACGTCGCGGTCGTCGGTGCCGGCTACACCGGGCTGTGGACGGCGTACTACCTCGCCGCGGCCGAGCCGTCGCTGCGGATCGTGGTGCTGGAGCGGGAGGTGGCCGGTTTCGGCGCCTCCGGTCGCAACGGCGGGTGGTGCTCGGCGCTGTTCGCGGCCGGCCGGGAGGCGGTCGCGCGCGCCGGCGGCGGGGGCGACCGCGGCCGGGCGGCGGCGCGCGACCTGCAGCGGGCGATGGTCGAGACCGTGCACGAGGTCGGCCGGGTGGCCGCCCTGGAAGGGATCGACTGCGGGTACGCCCGCGGCGGCACGCTGACCCTGGCGACGTCGCCGGCCCACGTCGACCGGGTCCGGGCCCTGGTGGCGGACGACCACGCCTGGGGACTGACCGACAGCCGGTGGCTGGGCGCGGACGAGGTGCGGGAGCGGATCGGGGCTGCCGGTGCCCGCGGCGCGGCGTACACCCCGCACTGCGCCCGCGTGCACCCGGCCAACCTGGTCCGCGGGCTGGCGCGCGCCGTGGAGCGGAGCGGGGTCACGGTCTACGAGGGCACCGCCGCGACGGCGATCCGGTCGGGAGTCGTGCAGACGGACCGGGGCCGGGTGCGGGCTCCGGTCGTGGTGCGGGCGACCGAGGCGTACACGCCGCAGCTGCCCGGGCAGCACCACGCGGTGCTGCCGATCTACTCGCTGATCGTGGCGACGGCCCCGCTGGCGCCGGCCGCCTGGTCCGAGCTGGGCTGGGCCGGCTGCGAGACGGTCACCGACGGGCGGCACCTGCTGGTGTACGCCCAGCGGACCGCGGATGGGCGGGTCGCGCTCGGTGGCCGTGGCGCGCCGTACCACTTCGGCTCCCGGACCGACCCGGCCTTCGACCGGGACGAGCGGGTCTTCGCCGGGCTGGAGCGGGCGCTGCGGACCCTGCTGCCCGGGGTCGGCGACGCTCCGGTCACCCACCGGTGGGGTGGACCGCTGGCGGCGCCACGCGACTGGTTCCCGTCGGTGGGCCTCGACCGCCGGACCGGCCTGGCCTGGGCGGGCGGCTACGCCGGCGACGGCGTGGGCACGGCCAACCTGGCCGGGCGCACCCTCGCCGACCTGGTGCTGCGGCGCGACACCGAGTTGACCCGGCTGCCCTGGGTCGGGCACCGCTCGCGGCGGTGGGAGCCCGAGCCGCTGCGCTGGCTGGGCGCGACCGCGGTGCGCCGGCTCGCCGCGAGCGCCGACGCCGCCGAGAGGCGAACCGGGCGGCCGGCCCGCCGGGCGAGGCTTCTCGACCGGTTCCTCGGCTGAGCGGGGATCAGGAGATCAGCCCGGCCGCAGCTGCGCGCCCGACGCCTCGGTGACCGCGACCGGGAAGCCGCCCGCCCACTTGGCCATCCAGCTCATCGGCACGCCGGCGGGCATCGAGCGCCGGGAGCGCCCGAACAGCGTGTAGCAGCGAGGGTGGGCGGCGACGAACCGTGCGGTCTCCCGGGCGGTCAGCTCGGCCAGCCGGGCCCGGTCCACCGGGGGGCGCCGAGCGTCGTCCCGGGCCACGCCGCCGGCACCGGCGCGACGGTCGAGGCGCTCGGCGGCGCCCGCAAGGCCGATCCGGTCGGTCCGTCCGTCGCGGCTCGGGTCCGTCATCCGAGCGCGGCCGCGAACGCGGCGTCCAGCACGTCGAGCGCGTCGAGCAGCAGGTCCTCGCCGATCACCAGCGGCGGGAGCAGCCGCAGCACGTTGCCGTACGTGCCCGCCGTCAGCACCACGACGCCCTCCGCGGCGCACCGGCGGACCACGTCGGCCAGCAGCACCGGGTTCGGGCTGGTGTCGTCGCGGCCGGCGACCAGTTCGACGGCGAGCATCGCGCCGCGCCCGCGCACGTCGCCGACCTGCTCGTGCCGGTCGGCGAGCGCGTGCAGCCGGGGCAGCGCCAGCTCGCCGATCCGCCGGGCCCGGGCCACCAGCCCGTCCCGCTCGATGGCCTCGATCACCCCCAGCGCCGCCGCGCAGGCGACCGGGTTGCCGCCGAAGGTGCCGCCGAGACCGGAGGCGTGCACCGCGTCCATGACCTCGGCACGGCCGGTCACCCCGCCCAGCGGCAGCCCGCCGGCGATGCCCTTCGCGGTGGTGACCAGGTCCGGCACGATCCGCTCGTGCTCGCTGGCGAACCAGTCGCCGGTGCGGCCGAAGCCGGTCTGCACCTCGTCGGCGACCAGCAGGATCCCGTGCCGGTCGCAGAAGTCCGCGACCCGCGGCAGGAAGCCGGGCGCCGGCACGACGAAACCGCCCTCGCCCTGGATCGGCTCCACCACGACGCAGGCCACCTGCTCCGGGCCCACCTGGGTGGTGACCAGGTCGACGAACCGCTCGTACGCCTCGTCCGCGCACCGGTCCGGACCGCCCGGCCACCGGAACGGGTACGCCATCGGCGCGCGGTAGACCTCCGGCGCGTACGGCCCGAAGGTGGCCTTGTACGGCCGGTGTTTCGCGGTCAGCGTCATCGTCAGCAGCGTGCGGCCGTGGTAGCCGTGCTCGAAGACGACCACCGCGGGCCGCCCGGTCGCCGCCCGGGCGACCTTGACCGCGTTCTCCACCGCCTCCGCGCCGGAGTTGACCAGCACCGAGCGCTTCTCGTGCTCGCCCGGGGTGCGCCGGTTGAGCTGCTCGCAGACCGCCACATACCCCTCGTACGGGGTGATCATGAAGCAGGTGTGGGTGAACCGCGCCACCTGCTCGGTGACCCCGGCGACCACGTCGGGTGCGGCGTTTCCGACGCTGGTGACCGCGATGCCGGAGCCGAGGTCGACCAGCGAGTTGCCGTCGACGTCGACCAGGATCCCGCCGCCGGCCCGCTCGACGAAGACCGGCAGCGCGGTCCCCACCCCGGCCGGCACCGCCGCGACGCGCCGGGCCATCAACTCCCGCGAGCGCGGCCCGGGCACCTCGGTGACCAGGCGGCGGCGCTGGGGGAGGTCCGGGGGCGCCGGCCGGGGAGTAGCGTCGGGGAGAGCCTGCACCACCGCGATCCCCTTCCGGACAGCGATCCAGCACGCAGCCGCACCCTACTTCGTTCGATCCGTGGTGACAGCCGCTGTCGCGACGAGATCCGTGGAGGAGCCATGGC
>DASPYH010000107.1:0-3490 GCA_035636875.1 Mycobacteriales bacterium
CCGGGCTCTACCAGGAGCGGCCGCCGCTGCCGTTCACCCCCGGGCTCGAGGTGGCCGGGACCGTGGTCGCGGCGGGGGACGGCGCGGCGCACGCGGTCGGGGACCGGGTGATCGGCGGCCCGCCGCTGCCGGACGGCGGCCTGGCCGAGCTCGCGGTGCTTCCGGCCGGCGGCGCCTTCGCGATACCGGAGCAGATGCCGGCGGACGAGGCGGCCGGCCTGCTGATCACCTACCAGACGGCGTACGTGGGCCTGCACCGGCGGGCCGCGCTGCGGTCCGGCGAGACCCTGCTGGTGCATGCCGGCGCCGGCGGCGTCGGCTCGGCGGCGATCCAGGTCGGGCTCGCCGCCGGGGCGAGCGTGATCGCCACCGCGGGCGGCCCGGAGAAGGTCGCGGTCTGCCGGGAGCTCGGGGCGCACGAGACGATCGACTACCGCAGCGAGGACGTGGCGCGGCGGGTGAAGGAGATGACCGGCGGTCGCGGCGCCGACGTGGTCTGGGACCCGGTCGGCGGGGACGTCTTCGACGCGTCCCGGCGCTGCATCGCGTTCGAGGGCCGGCTGGTCGTCGTCGGCTTCACGTCCGGGCGCATCCCGGAGGTGCCGGCCGGGCACCTGCTGGTGAAGAACTACTCGGTGGTCGGCCTGCACTGGGGGCTCTACCGGAGCATGGACCCGCGGGTCGTGCTCGACGCGCACGAGGCGCTGACCCGGCTGTACGCCGAGGGGAAGGTGCGGCCGCTGGTGTCCGAGCGGGTGCCGATGGCGGCGGCGCCCGAGGCGCTCACCCGGCTGGCGAGCCGGGCGACCGTGGGCAAGGTCGTGGTGCTGCCCGGGCAGTGACCGGGTGGCGGGCTAGAGGATCGGGCGGGGGAGCGGGACCCGGGCGGGGATGCGCAGGCGGCGGAGCCACACCCGTCGGGTGCCGTCCGAGTGCAGTCGCACGGTGTCGAGCTCCCACCCGCCGTACTCGGCCTGCAGCGTGAGCTGCTCGGCGGCCGTGCCGCGGTCGATGCCGGGTGGAATGCGCACCGGCGCGTACTCGTAGTCCGCCGTCACAGATGACATGGGGGCGATTGTGCCCCGCGGCGCACCGGGAAGTCAGCCGCCTGTCGTTGACAGTTCACCCTTGTCCGCGGCGAGCGCCTGCGACGCGAGCAGGTCGCGCAGCCGGGTACGCCGCGGTCGGGCGCCGACCTCCCGCACCGCGCGGGCGAGCGCCGGCCCGACCGCCGGCACTACGGACAGATGCCGGCGCGCCCTGGTGAGCGCGGTGTAGACCAGCGGCCGGGACAGCATGCCGGCAGCCTCCGGCGGCAGCACCGCGACCACCGCCGGCCACTCCGAGCCCTGCGCCCGGTGCACCGTGACCGCCCAGCCGTGCCGCAGGTCGGCGAGCGCCCTTCCGGTCACCCGGGCCGGGCCGGAGGCGAACTCGACGGTCACCACACCGTCGGCTGCCTCGGCCACCACGCCGACCTCGCCGTTGGCGAAGCCGACCGGTTCGGCGTCGAGGTGGTTGGCGGTGGCCACCACCCGGTCGCCGACATCGAAGCCGGCCACGGTGCCGCGGCCGGGGTTGAGCCGCACCTTCAGCGCCTGGTTCAGCTCGAGCGTGCCGGCCGGACCCTTGTGCACCGGGGTGACCACCTGCACGTCCTCGGCGGGGATGCCGAGCGCCCGGGGGATCGAGTCGGTCACCAGCTGGACGACCCGGTGCGCCGCGTCCGCCGACCCGGCCGCCGCAACCACGACGACCTCCCGGTCCGGCGAGTCGACGCGGGCCAGCTCGCCGCCGCGTACGGCGGTCGCGAGCCGGGCGATGGCGCCGCCCTCGGCCTGCCGGTAAAGGGTGGTTAGCTCGACCACCGGCACCGCGGCGGAGTCGACCAGGTCGGCGAGCACCCGGCCCGGCCCGATCGAGGGCAGCTGCGCCGGGTCGCCGACCAGCAGCAGGTGGGTGCCGTCGGCGCAGGCGGCCAGCAGCGCCGCGGCGAGCTCCACGTCGAGCATGCTCGTCTCGTCGACCACCACCAGGTCGGCGTCCAGCGGCCAGTCCTCGTCCCGGGCGAACCCAGCACGGCGGGCTCCGCCGGCGACGGCCATGGGCACCTGGGCGCCGAGCAGGCGGTGCAGCGTGGACGCCGGCGCGTCGCCCAGCTCCTCCAGCCGCTTGGCCGCGCGGCCTGTCGGGGCCGCCAGCGCCACCCGCAGCCCGCGCTTGTCCGCCAGGCGTACCAGCGCGGCGACGGTGCGGCTCTTGCCGGTCCCCGGGCCGCCGGTGAGCAGGCAGACGCCGTGCCGCAGCACCGTCTCGACCGCGCCTCGCTGGGTGTCGTCCAGCTCCTCGACGAGCGCGGCGTCGTCGCCGCCCTCCACCGGCTCGGCGGTCGCGGCCAGCCGGAGGATCGCCTCGGCCACCGCCTGCTCGGCCGTCGCGTACCGCGCCAGGGCGAGCAGGGTCGCGCCGTCCGTGCCCTCGGCCGAGCCGGTGGCGTGCACGGCACCGGACTCGACCGCACCGGCGACCGCCGCCGCCGGGTCCGCGACCCCCTCGGCCTCCAGCGCGGACAGCACCAGCGGCTCCGGCTGCAGGGTGTGGCCGTCGCGGGCGGCGCGGTCGAGCGTGTGCGCCACCAGCGCCCGGCCGCGGCGCGGGTCGTCCCGGCGGACGCCGGGCAGGGCGCGGATCGCCACCCGGTCGGCCTCGACCACCCGCACGTCCGGCAGCTCCAGCAGCCGCCACGGGTCGTCCCGAAGGCGGCGGGCCGCATCGTCGCCGAGCGCGTCCACCGCGCGGGAGGCGACCCGGGCGCGCAGGCCGGCCGGCACCACGAGCTGCGCCACCTCGTAGACGTGCGCCGCACCGATCCAGCCGGACAGCAGCCGGCCGGCCCGGACCTTCCCGACCTTCGGCAGCGTCGCGAGCCGCTCGGCCGTCACGTGTTCCGGCGCGGTGATCCCGGCGCCCGCGAGCGCCTCCGCGAGCACCCGCCCGAGGCCCGGCCACAGCCCGTCGGCGCAGAACGCGGCGAACACCGGGTCCGTCTCGGCCACTCCCGGACCCTACCCAAGCCGGGCCCGGCGGCCGGTCAGCGCTCCGGATAGGCGGCGGGAGGGGCCGACACGTCGTCCAGCGCGTCCCGGATCTCGGCGGGCAGCACGGTCGTGTCGGCGGCCAGGGAGCCGGACAGCTGACCGACCGTGCGGGCGCCGAGCACGGACGAGCTGATCCCGGGCCGGTCCCGAACCCAGGCCAGCGCCACGGCGAGCGGGGACGTGCCGAGGCCATCGGCGGCGGTCGCGACCGCCTCGACGATCCGGGCCGCCTCGTCGGTGAGGTGGTGGCCGACGAAATCGCGCAGGTGCGGGGAGGCGGCGCGGGAGTCCGACGGCACCCCGTGCCGGTACTTCCCGGTCAGCACGCCGCGGCCGAGCGGCGAGTACGCCAGCACGCCGAGGCCGGCCCACCCGCAGGCCGGCAGCACCTC
>DASPYH010000108.1:0-2925 GCA_035636875.1 Mycobacteriales bacterium
CTGAGCGCCGCCTGGATGGCCGGCACGTCGTCCGGAACGAGCGCCCTGTCCCGCACCTCGCAGCCCAGTTCGGACAGCAGGTCGGCGAGCAGCCGCCCGGAGCCGTCCTCGCGCTCTCCGCGCGCGCTCCGGTTGGATGCGGTGATCACAGCGGCGCGGGTGCCCGGCGGGAGCGGCCGGCTCATCCGGACTCCCCGCTGCGGCGCCAAGATCCGGACCGGCCGCCGCTCTTCGCCTCGATCTGCAGGTCGGTGATCGACGCGCTCCGGTCCACCGCCTTGACCATGTCCAGCAGCGCCAAGCCGGCGGCGGCCACCGCGGTGAGCGCCTCCATCTCGACGCCGGTCCGGTCTGCCGTTCGCGTCGTGGCGGTGATCCGTACGCCGTCGTCCACGACCTCGAGGTCGACCGTGACGGCATGCAGCGCCACCGGATGGCACAGCGGCACCAGATCGGGAGTTCGCTTGGCGCCGGCGATGCCGGCGATCCGAGCCACCGCGAGGGCGTCACCTTTCGGCAGTCCTTCTCCACGCAGCAGAGCGACCACCTCGGCGGTGGTGCGTACCCGACCGGTAGCGGTCGCGGTCCGGACGGTCACGTCCTTGCCGGAGACGTCGACCATTCGCGCGGCACCACGCGAGTCGACGTGGGTGAGCTGATCTGGCACCTCCCCAGCCTAGGGGCGAGGGTGTCAAATGGAGCAGGGGCGGGGCCGCTCCACAGTCGGGTGGGCACGGGACGGAGCCATGGGGTCACGAGTCGCGGTGGTCGCGGGCTCGCTGATTGCTGGGCGATACCGGCTGACCGAGCCACTGGCCGGTGGCGACACGGGCACGGTGTGGCGTGCTGAGGATGACCTGGTCCACCGGTCGGTCGCGGTGAAGGAGATCCGGTTACCGCCCGACCTCGACACTGAGACCGCCGAACAGTTGCGACAGATCGTCACGCACGAGGCGTGGGCGGTCGCGAGGCTGCGACACCCGACGATCGTCGGCGTCCACGACGTGGTCCAGCAGGAAGGCCGGCCGTGGATCGTGATGCAGTACGTGCCGTCGCAGAGTCTCGACTACCTGATGCGCACGCAGGGTCCGCTCTCGCCGGAGAATGCCGCGCGAGTGGGCCTGCGGATCGTGGAGGCGCTGGAAGCCGCCGACGAGTCGGGATTCCACCACGGAAGCCTGAAGCCGACGAACGTCCTGATCGGCGAGGACGGGCAGGTCGTTATGACCGACTTCGGGATCACGCGTCACGTCGGAGACCAGACGCTCGCCCTGGCAGGCCTGGTCACCGCCACGCCGGGGTTCCTGGCACCGGAGCAGGTCCTCGGCGAGCCGGCGACGGTGGAGTCGGACCTGTGGTCACTCGGCGCCGTCCTGTACGCCGCCGTCGAGGGCGGACCGCCGTTCGAGCGAAACGAATCGCTGTCGACGGTGTGGGCGATCGTCAGGGACGACCCGCCGAGGGCGCGCCACGCCGGGCCGCTTCAACCGGTGATCGACGGGCTCCTGGTCAAGGATCCGGCGCGGCGGCTGACCCCCGACGAGACGGCCAGGATGCTCAAGAAAGTGGTACGGGGTGGGCCAGTCAGGTCGCCTGTGCGCCAGGCCCGACCGGCAGCCTCCACGAGCGCGTTCCCGCTGGTCGGGCCGCCGGTCGCCGCCCCACCGCCGGCCGGGCGATCGTCGGATGCGGCCGCGGAGACGCCGGCCGCCGGAGTTGCCCGCGAGGCGCCAGCGGTGGCCGAAGGCCCCCCGCCGGCAGACGACGCGGCAGCGGTGGCCGAAGCCCCCACGGCGACCGACGACGCGGCAAGCGAAACCGGGCCCGTCGCCGAGTCGACGCCGACCGGAGCCCGGGATGAAGGTCTCGCGTCGGACACCAGCAGGTCGGCGACCGCCAGCGCGCCCGTGGACGAGACCCGCCCGGAGACCGGGGCCGGGGACGTGCGGTCGGACCGCGAAAACGGCCCCGCAGACGGCGCCGTAACCGCATCCGTCGCGCCAGCGGCAGCCGGTGCAGCACCGGCCGGAGATCCGCCGGAGGCCCACGGCGGGCTGGAGGCCGACGGCGTCTCGGAGGTAGGCGGGGCGTCGGCGGGGAAGGAGCCGGTGCTGTCCGAGGTCCCTGAGCTGGCCCGGGAGGCGGCTCCCGACGGCGGGAGCGCACCTCCGGCCGTGGCATCGGCGACGGACGCCGCCCCCCTGAACCCGGAACCAGAGATCCACGACGAGGAGGTGGCCGCGGCGTTCGCGGCCTTCGAGGCGGCGCTGCCCGACCTGTCCACGGATACGCCCGCCTATGCCTCTGCCACCGCCCCGCCCGAAGCCACTGCATCCCCCGAGGGCGCGGCGCCGCCCCAGCGGCCGCCCGTGGCTGCCGAGCCGGCGGCGGAGCACGGCGCGGAGCAGGGCGCCCCGCGGTCGGCTGACGCGGCCGCCGCCGGCAACGGCGGGCCGGCCGACCAGGCACCCGCCGGACAGCCGCCCAGCCGCGACACCGCCGAGGAACCCGCCGCCCAAGAGCAGGCCGCCGAGATGCCGGCGCCGACCGCCACCGCCCCACCGGGCGACGACGTGCCGGCCAACGGAACGCCCGCCGAGGGACCCGGGCGAGAACCCGGCGGGCAGATCTCCGCCGAGCAGCAGCGCGGGGTGCCGCAGCCGGCCGACGCGGCCCAGGCGAGCAAGGACGGCCCGGCCGACCAGGCACCCGTTGGGGCGCCGCCCGGTCCGGAACCCGCTGGGGAGCCGGCCATCGAGACGCAGGCGGCCGGAGGGCCGCCGCCAGAAAGCCACGTTGGCAGTGTCGACGAGGCGCCGGTGCCGCAGCCCGACGTCGAAGGGCCCGAGCCGGCGCCGACCGTGCGGGATGCGGCCACCGGTGAACCGGATCTGGTCCCGGTCGGGGCCCCGACCGCGCCAGCCG
>DASPYH010000109.1:0-3228 GCA_035636875.1 Mycobacteriales bacterium
CGGCTGGCGCCCGTACCGCCGCCAGCCCGGCCGCGAGCGCGGCAACCGGACCCCCGCCGGGAGGCTCCTCCCGGGTCACCAGGTCCACGAGCGTCCCCGGCACCTCCGGCCCGACCACGACCACCCGGTGCGCGTCCCGCACCGCGGCGAGCACCCGGGCGCCCAGCGTGCGGCCGCCCACCAGCAGGCCGGGCTTGTGCACGCCGCCGAGCCGGCTGGCGCCGCCGCCGGTGAGCACGATCACGTCGTACGGCGGCAGGCCCGGCTGGATCACCCGACCACCGCGGCCACCCCGGGCAGCGCCAGCCGGTCCGGCACGGCGTACACGTTGCACCGCCGCCCGCGCAGGAACCCGACCAGCGTCACCCGGAACTCCTCCGCCACCGCGACCGCCAGCGACGACGGCGCCGACACCGAGGCGACCACCGGGATGCCGGCCGTCACCGCCTTCTGCACGATCTCGTAACCGGCCCGCCCGCTGACCAGCAGCACGGTCCCGGCGAGCGGCAGCCGGCCGCCGAGCAGCGCCCAGCCGACTAGCTTGTCCACGGCATTGTGCCGGCCGACGTCCTCGCGCACGGCGAGCAGCTCGCCGTCCGGGGTGAACAGCCCGGCCGCGTGCAGCCCGCCGGTCGCGGTGAAGACGCCTTGCGCCGCGCGCAGCGCGTCCGGCAAGGCGTACAGCGTCTCGACCGGCACCGTCGGCCCGGCCGCCACCGGGGTGAGGCCGCGATCCCGCAGCACGTCCAGCGACGCCGAGCCGCACACCCCGCACGCGCTGGACACCGGGCCGCTGCGGACCGGCTCCGGCGGCGCCTCGGCGTCGACCTCGACGGTCACCACGTTGTAGAGCTGGTCCGGCCTGGCGACGTCCGCGCAGTAGGAGACCTGCCGCAGCGCACCGCGCTCGACCAGCCCCTCGCCGTACACGAAGCCGGCGGCCAGCTCGAAGTCCGCGCCGGGCGTGCGCATGGTGACCGAGACGGCCTGCGACCTGCTGCCGGCGGACACCCTGATCTCCAGCGGCTCCTCGGTGACCACCGTGTCCCGCCGGCGTGTCTCGCTGTCGCCTTCCAGCGTCCAGACCCGCACCCGGGTGGACGGTCCCGGCCGGTCCGAGGTCACGGCACCGAGTCTCCCACCGTGACGGCGGGACCACCTCCCCACCCGTGATCAGGGATGTGCAGCCCAGTGACGTGCGCCGCGCTCACCTGCCGCGCCGGACCCTGCGCCGGTCGTCCGGCAGCCGCTCGGTCGCCCCACGCCCGTCGAGCAGCTCCAGCAGCGGCACCGCCACCCGACGCGTCGTGCCCAGCGCCTGCCGCGCCTGGGAGAGCGTGAACGGCTGCGGCAGCTCGGCCAGCACCGCTGCGGCGGCCGCGTCGGCCCCGGGCAGCAGGTAGACCCCGTCGGCGACCTTCAGCAACGCGCCGGCCCGGACCGCGGCGGCCAGTTCGCGCCGGCCGAGCCCCAGTTCGGCGAGGCGGGCTGCCTCGGGCGCGGCGTACGGTGCCCGGGCCAGGTCCGCCCGCACCGCTTCCACCGCGGCCCGGACCGCGTCCGGCAGGCTCGGCTTGCCGGCCGCGACGACCCGGCCATCTCGCACCACCAGCCGGCCCCCGCCACCCTCGGTCGACCCGCTTCCCCCATCGCCGGCGCCGGGAGGCACGCTCCCGCCACCGTCTCTCCCGGCAACGCCGCCGGGCGGCGCGCCTCCGCCATCGCTACCGGCGGCCGGCGCACTCCCGGCACCGCCGCCGCTGGGTGACCCCCTCCCGCCACCACCGGCCGGCGCAAGCCCGCCGCCGCCACCGCCTCCGGCGATCGGCACGCTCCGGGCACCATCGCCGGCGTCGGGCGGGGCGCTTTCGGCGGGGCCGGCACCGTCGAGCAGCGCGGCGACGAGCCGGGCGTCCGGCAGGCCCAGCCGCTGCCGCGCGGCCTCCACCGACAGGCCGCCCTCCAGCGGGTGCGTTCGCGCATGCTCGGCCACCGCCCGCGCGAGCGCCGCCCGCCAGCCGGCGACTCGCCCGGGATCCAGCAGCCAGTCGCCGGCGACCGGGGTCGCGGTCACCCGAACTCCCATCGCCCGCAGCTCGGCGGCGCGGACCGCACCGCGGCGGCGCAGCTCGGCCGCCTCGTCCGGGCGGCCATCCGCTGTGGACAGGACCCGGGCGCGCTCGGCCGCCGCGCCCCGGCGCCGCAACGGTGCCGCGACGACGTCCAGCACGACCAGCCCGGCGGCGACCCGGTGCCGGCCGGGGTCGCGCAGCAGTGCCCGGTCCCCGATGTGCAGCGGCAGCGGGCGGGCGGCCCTGATCCGGGCCGTGTCCGTCCCTAGTGGACGGACCCGGACCGGTACCGCGGCCGAGCCGGCGTGCAGCACGAGCTCGGCCGGCAGCTCGGTCACCCGGTCTCCGGTCACGCGCACGTCCAGCACGGACGTCGCCGTCCAGCCGCCCGGCGTCACCAGTGCCGCGCCCCGCGCCACGTCGTCCACCGCGACGCCGCGCAGGTTGACCGCCACCCGCGCGGTTCCGCGGACCTCGCCGAGGACCCTGCCGAGCGACTGCAGCCCGCGTACGGCCACCGGCCGGCCGCCCGGCACGAGCTCGAGCTCCTCGGAGACCCGCAGGGTGCCGGCACCGAGCGTGCCCGTCACCACGGTCCCGCTCCCCCGCATGCTGAACGCCCGGTCCACCCACAGCCGTACGGGTGCCTGCGGGTCCGGCGAGGGCAGCGCCGCCGCCAGCCGGTCGAGCGCGGCTCGCAGGTCGTCGAGTCCGGCCCCCGTGGTCCCGCTGACGGGCACCGAGTCCACCCGGCCGAGCGACGTGGCCGCGATCTCCGCGAGGGCCCGCTCGCGGGCGGGTCCGGGGTCGGCGAGGTCACTGCGGGTGACGGCCAGCAGCCCGTGCCGTACCCCCAGCGCGTGCAGTGCGTCCAGATGCTCTGCCGACTGCGGCATCCAGCCCTCGTCGGCGGCGACGACCACCAGCACGGCGGGCACCGGCCCCACCCCCGCCAGCATGGTGGGCACGAAACGTTCATGGCCGGGCACGTCGACGAACGCGACGGTTCGCCCGGACGGCAGCTGCGTCCAGCCGAACCCGAGATCGAGCGTCATGCCCCGCCGCCGCTCCTCGGCCCACCGGTCCGGCTCCATCCCGGTCAGCGCCCTGACCAGCGTCGACTTGCCGTGGTCGACGTGGCCCGCGGTGGCGACGA
>DASPYH010000110.1:0-7008 GCA_035636875.1 Mycobacteriales bacterium
AGCGACCCGACCTTCACCGCGGCGCTCGAGCAGGACGCCGTCCTCGCGTCCTCCGTCGTGGTCGGCGTGGAGTACGCCGACGCCAACTTCGGCGGCGCCACGCTCACCCTCTCGGCTGCGGGCCGCTGCGACGACAGCCCGGACGTCGACTACCGCTTCGCCAGCCTCCCGTCGACCTGGAACGACCGGATCAGCAGCTTCCGCAGCTTCAACAACTGCGCCCAGCATCTCTTCCGCGACATCAACTTCCAGGGCGGGGCGCTGACCGGGATCATCTCCTCCATGTCGTACGTGGGCTCGACCGCGAACGACAAGGCGAGTTCGATCACGTTCAACTGACACCACACGTCGTCAACCGGGCCCGGCCCCGGCCGCGTTCGTTGAGCAGACGACCGCTCGACGACGAGGTGGGGAGGGAGCCGGTGGGTGCCCGACCGGGACGACAGCTTCGCCGACTTCGTCCGGAGCCGGTGGGGTCGTCTGGTCCGGCTCGCCTACTCGCTCACGCTCGACCTCGGTCGGGCCGAGGACCTGGTGCAGGAGTCGCTGGCGAAGCTCTGGTTCGTCTGGCCGCGGGTCCGCGACGGCAGCCCGGAGGCGTACGTCCGGCGCACGATCATCAACGGCGCCATCTCGGCCTCCCGGCGACGCTGGCGGGGCGAGGAGCCGCGCTGGGAGCTCCCCGACCTGCCCGAGACGGGCTCGGCCACGGCGGCGGACGCCGTGGACGAGCGTGACTGGATCCGGCGGGAGCTGGCGGCGCTGTCGGTGCTGCAACGGGCGGTGGTCGTCCTGCGCTACGCCGAGGATCTCAGCGAGCGGCAGGTCGCCGAGCTGCTGGGCATCAGCGCGGGCAGCGTGAAGACCCACGCCTTCCGCGGGCTGGCCCGGTTGCGCGGCGCCCCGCATCCCGACGGGCCGCGACCGGCCCGGGGGTGAGGTGTCTGTGAACGGCATCGATCCGGACGACCCGCTGCGTGACTCGCTGCGCGACCTTATCCCGGACTATCGGGGGCCCGCCGACCCGTTCCTGCGGGTGCGGGCCAGCATCCGGCACCGGCGGTCGCGGCGGCGGGCCTGGCTGACGGTGGGCTCGGCGGCGGCGGCCGCCGCGCTGGCCGCGCTGGCACCGGCCGTGCTCACCAGGGTCGGCTCGGCCCCGACCGGCAACGCGCTGCGGCCCGCCGCCCCCCCGGCCCCGGCTCACACGACAACGGTCACACTGCCCACCGAGCCGCCGGCCGCCCCGGCAGCGCTGCCGCCGGTCTACCCGGTGGCCCACGGCACCGTCGGCCGCCTGTCCTGGGCGGTCGGCTCGACGTCGCTGTCCCCCCGCGACCGGCGCTGCCTCTACGCCGACGACGACCTGTTCTCCCGTACCGCGGTGTGCTTCGACGCCTGGCAGTCCGGGGGTGAGCTGACCTGGTCGGCGCAGCTGATCCGGCGGGCGGGCGCCGCCGCGGTGACCGCCGTGTTCGGCGTGGCACCGCAGCCCACGACCGAGGTGGCGGTCCTGCTCGCCGACGGCAGCGAGTGGCGCGCCCCGGCGGTGGCCACGGCCACCGACCCGGACGCGCGGTTCTTCGCGCTCGTCGTGTCCGGGCGTGCGACGGTGCGCAGCGTCAGGCCGTTCGACAGCCGGGGCCGCGCCCTGGGGCCACCGGTCACGGCTCCCTTGCAGACCGCCTGCACGCCCGGGCCCGACCGGGCCTGCGCGGACGTCGCGCCGTCGCCGCGCTGAGCCGCACCGCGCCCCGCGTGCGGTGAGGGCGTCTCCCGGGGAGACGCCCTAATCCGACAGCGAGGCTCCGCCGCCCACCACCGAGACGTCGACCTCGCCACCCCGCTCGGTCACCCGGATCACCGCGCTGCCCTGCCGGCCGTCCCCCGGCGCGATCATGATCGACATGCCCGGGTGCTTGCGAACCACCTGGGCGACGGCCTCGACGATCTCCACGAAGTCCTCGCCCACTCCGGCCACCGGCTCCGGGACCGCACGCTGCTGGCGGATGCGACGAGCCAACTCCTCGCGCCGCTGAAGCCGCTCCAGGCGGTCGGTGATCTCGGCCATGGGATCTCGCCATCCACCCTACTGGCAGCCGAACACTGCTCCGTCCGGCCGCCCTCCGGCTCGGGCCTTCAGGCCCAGAGGTGGCCCTCGAGGGCCTCCTCGGCCTCCTCCACCGAGCCGCCGTAGGCCCCGGTGGACAGGTACTTCCAGCCGCCGTCGCAGACCAGGAACGCGATGTCGGCCCGCTCCCCGGCCGCCACCGCCTTGTCGGCCACGGCGAGGGCGGCGTGCAGGATGGCCCCGGTCGAGATCCCGGCGAAGATGCCCTCGGTCTCGATCAACTGCCGGGTCCGGCGCAGCGCCTCGCGGGAGCCGACCGAGAAGCGGGTGGTCAGCACGGACTCGTCATACAGCTCGGGCACGAAGCCCTCGTCGACGTTGCGCAGCCCGTAGACCAGGTCGCCGTAGCGCGGCTCGGCCGCCACCACCTGCACGCCCGGCACCCGTTCGCGCAGGAAGCGGCCGGTGCCCATCAGCGTCCCGGTGGTGCCGAGCCCGGCCACGAAGTGGGTGACCGTCGGCAGGTCGCGCAGGATCTCCGGGCCGGTCGTCTCGTAGTGTGCCTGCGCGTTGGCCGGGTTGCCGTACTGGTAGAGCCGCACCCAGTCCGGGTGCCCGGCCGCCAGCTCGTTCGCCACCACGATCGCCTGGTTGGACCCGCCCGCTGCCGGGGAGAAGACGATCTGCGCGCCGTACAACTCCAGCAGTTGCCGGCGCTCGATCGAAGTGTTCTCCGGCATCACACAGAACAGCCGGTAGCCGCGCAGCTTGGCCACCATCGCCAGCGAGATCCCGGTGTTGCCGCTGGTCGACTCGAGAATGGTCGAGCCGGGGTGCAACAGCCCGTCCTTCTCGGCGGCCTGCACCATGTACAGCGCGGCCCGGTCCTTCAGCGACCCGGTCGGGTTGCGGTCCTCCAGCTTCGCCCACAGCCGCACGTCCTCGGACGGTGACAGCCGCGGCAACCCGACCAGCGGGGTGTCGCCGAAGGCGTCGAGCAGCGAGCCGTACCGGGTCATCGGCCGCGAGCCACCGCACCGGCCTCGGTGACCTCGCCGGCACTGCCGGCGACGCGGGCACTGCCGGAGCCTCCGGCGACGCGGGCAGTGCCGGCCCCGCTGGGTCCGCGGACCGCGCCGGCCCCGCCGGCGACCGCGGGCAGGATGGTGACCTCGTCGCCGTCGGACAGGCCGGTCTGCAGCGCGCCGGTGAAGCGGACGTCCTCGTCGTTGACGTACACGTTCACGAACCGGTGCAGCGTCCCCTCCTCGGTGACCAGCCGGCCCTTGAGGCCGGGGTGCTGCCGGTCCAGGTCGTCGATCAGGGTGGCCAGCGAGCCGCCGCTCGCCGTCACCGCCTTCGCCCCGCCCGTGTGCTGCCGGAGGATGGTCGGGATGCGGACCTCGATGGACATGCGTGCTCCTGCGGCGGGGACGTCTGCGTCCGGGCCTGTCGTCGGCTGTCGTCGCCATGCCGAAACCGGCGCCCGGGGGCCGGGATTCCGTCAGTCGTGCGCGTGCTCGACGACCCTGATCTCCTCCTCGGTGATCACGTCGTCGACGATACGGAAGGAGCGGAACTCGACCTGGTCCGGGTCCCGGGTGGACACCAGCACGTAGTGGGCGTCGGGCTGGCTGGCGTAGCGGACGTCGGTGCGCGACGGGTAGGCCTCGGTGGCGGTGTGGGAGTGGTACACCACCACCGGCTCCTCGTCCCGGTCGTCCATCTCCCGGTAGACGCGCAGCTTCTCGCCCGGCTCGAAGTCGTACTGCGTCATCGAGCGCAGCGCGTTGGTCATCTCGACCAGCCGCTCCGGCCGGTCGGAGCCGGCAGGCCCGGCGACGATGCCGCAGGCCTCGTCGGGGTGGTCGCGGCGCGCGTGCGCGACGATCGCGTCCCGGACGGCGCGCCCGATCCTCAGCACGGCCCCAAGGTTACCGCCGTCACAGCCCGCCCACTTTCCGTAGAGTGCTCCCGGTGGGGCCGCGGACCGGTGTCGACGCGCAGGGGGCGATCGAGGCACACCTGCGGCACGGCTTCCCGGGACAGCGGGTGGTCGTGCAGGGCTGGCGGACCGACGCGATGTCGGCTCCGCACGTGCGCGTGCTCCGGGTCGACCCGGAGACCCGCGGGGGTCTGTGGCTGCACGTGAGCAGTGGCGCGTCCGTCCCGGCGCCCGGCGCCTTGCCGGCGAGCCCGATCGGCTCCGAGTTCGTGCTGGTCACCCCGTTCAAGACGCTGCGGGCCGTGGAGCTGCTCGCGATGGTCGTGTACTTCCAAGGGGTGCAGGAGCTGACCGTCGGCGACACGGTGTCGGTCGGCGAGCCGTGGCTTCCCGGCTCGAGCTGCGGGCACCTGCTGGTGAGCGCGCCGTACCTGCTGGCCGACGAGATGTGGACGCTGCAGCTACCGGGTCGCGAGGTGCACTTCCGCTGGGTGATCCCGATCACCGCCGCGGAGCGGGCGTACGCGCAGGCGCGCGGGCTGGACGCGCTGGAGCAGCGCTTCGAGGAGGCCGGCCTGGAGTACTGGGACCCGCACCGCGCGTCCGTCGTCTGAGCCCTTCCGGGGGCGGCCCCCAGACCCCCGAGGCGGCCGGTCTGTCGGGCTGGTCCGGTTGGTCCGCGCGGTCACCGTCCGAATGCCTGGTGCACCCGAGCGAGCTCGGGTGTCCCAGGCCGGCTGGCGGACCGAACGCTCCGATCTTTCTAACCCTCCGCGACCTCGACCCTCCGCCTTTTCAGCCCTGGGCGACCTCGGCCCTGAGCGACCTCAACCCTCCGCGACCTCGACCAGCACGCCCTGCAGCTCGGTCAGCCACAGGTAGACCACGTACGCCGGGGCGTCCGGGTCGTCCGGGTCCGGCTCGACCATCTCCTCGGTGACGTCCAGCCGGGTCCCCAGCGCCAGCCGGACGTCGTTGAGCGTGCCGAGCCAGGTCTCGGTCGCGGCCGCGTCCAGCCGCACCTCGCCCGGGCCGTCGGCCGGCAGCGCGGCCAGCATCCGCTCGGCCGCCGCCACCTTCTCGCGCCGCAGCGACGACTCGGTCAGCCGGCGGAACTCGCCGGCCGCGTCCGGGTCGTCCCGATAGCCGTCCGGCAGCAGCCGGGCGAGCGCGGGGTCGTCCGGACGCGCCCGCCCGGCCGCCTCCCGGTCGCCCGGACCGGCGAGGTCACGTGCGGACTGGGCGAGGCCTCCGAGGCCGGTCAGCGCGGTCAGCTCGGCGTCGGTCGGCAGCCCCGGACCGACGGCTTGCCGGCCGGCCGAACGGGCAGGATCGGTCCGGGGCGCGTCCCGCACGGAGGGCTCGTCCTCGGCCAGCAAGGTGCGCACCTCGCCGACGAGGTGCCGCAGCAGGGACGCCTCCACCTCGTCGAACGAGACGACGAGGCCGCGCCGGGTGCGCTTGACGGCCGTCACTGCTGCTGGAGGGTGGCCCACAGGCCGTACGCGTGCAGCCGGGTGACGTCGTGCTCCATCTGCTCGCGCGAACCGCTGCTGACCACCGCCCTGCCGCGGCGGTGCACGTCGAGCATGAGCCTGGTCGCCTTCTCCCGGTCGTACCCGAACAGCTTCTGGAACACGTGGGTCACGTACGACATGAGGTTGATCGGGTCGTTCCAGACCAGCGTCACCCAGGGCAGGGCCGCCTCGATGACACCGTCGGGGCTTCGCCCGGTCTCGGTTCCGGTCTCGGTCCCGGTGCCCGGGGCCCGTTCCGGTGCGATCGTGCCGCTCACCCGCCCATGGTGTCACGGACCCCGGGGAGCGGGCCTGTCCAGGACGCGGCCACCGGCCTCTAGGCTCGGGTCGTGCCGTCGACCGCGCTGTTCACCGACCGGTACGAGCTGACCATGCTCGCCTCGGCGCTGGGGGACGGCTCGGTTCGGCGCAGGTGCGTTTTCGAGGCGTTCGCGCGACGGCTGCCGGACGGGCGGCGGTACGGCGTGGTCGCCGGGACGGCGCGGCTGCTCGACGCGATCGAGGCGTTCCGGTTCGGCAGCGGGGAGCTGGCCGCGCTGGACCGGGCCGGCATCGACGGGCCGACGCTGGACGCGCTGGAGCGCTGGCGCTTCACCGGCGACATCGACGGCTACGCCGAGGGCGAGGTCTACTTCCCCGGCTCGCCCGTGCTCACGGTGACCGGCACGTTCGGCGAGACGGTGCTGCTGGAGACGCTGGTGCTGTCCGTGCTGAACCACGACAGCGCGATCGCGGCCGCGGCGGCCCGGATGGCGACCGCGGCCGGCGACCGGACCCTGATCGAGATGGGCTCCCGGCGCACCCACGAGGAGGCGGCCGCCGCCGCCGCCCGCGCGGCCTACCTCGCCGGCTTCTCCGCCACCTCCAACCTCGAGGCCGGCCGCCGGTGGTCGATCCCGACGACCGGGACGGCGGCGCACGCCTTCACGCTGCTGCACGACACCGAGGCCGAGGCATTCCGGGCGCAGGTGGAGGCGCTGGGCAGCGACACGACGCTGCTGGTGGACACCTACGACATCGCGGCCGGGATCCGGACCGCGATCGAGGTGGCCGGTCCGGCGCTCGGCGCGGTGCGAATCGACTCCGGCGACCTGACCGTGCTGGCCAGGCAGGCGCGCGAGTTGCTCGACTCGCTCGGCGCGACGAAGACCCGGATCATCCTGTCCGGGGACCTCGACGAGTGGGCCATCGCCGGGCTGGCCGCCGCTCCGGTCGATGCCTACGGGGTGGGAACCGCGGTGGTAACGGGCTCCGGCGCGCCGACAGCGGGCATGATCTACAAGCTGGTGGAGGTGGACAGCCGGCCGGTCGCCAAGCGGTCGGAGCACAAGGCCACCAACGGCGGTCGCAAGACCGCGGTCCGCCGCCACCGGCCGACCGGCACCGCCACCGAGGAGGTGCTGGTCAGCCGCGGCATGCCCGAGGTCGGCGAGCACGACCGGCTGCTGCAGGTG